>CAYVPX010000001.1:0-14615 GCA_964453935.1 uncultured bacterium
ATCCAAAAAACAATTAAAGCCATTCAAAAGAAATTGCCCAATAGAAATGTGGAGAATGGAATAATATTTACAAATTTAGTTGATTTTGATACCAAATATGGGCATAGACGAAATGTTAAAGGTTATTACAATGCTCTTGTGGAATTTGATGATTATTTACCTGAAATTATAGGATATATGGAAAAAGACGATGTATTGATTATCACTGCTGATCATGGCAATGATCCTACATTCAAGGGTTCAGATCATACGAGAGAATATATTCCAATCATTATTTATGGTCAAACATTGAGAAGAGGTGTTGATATAGGTACACGGCATTATTCTGATATTGGTCAGACCGTTTCTGATCTTTTAAAAATTAACAGAACAAAAGATGGAACGAGTTTTTTTGAACTTTTAAAACCCGAAACAAGTGAATTAAAAATAAATATTAGTAATACCCATTGTGATTTTTTTATTTTTGATATGGGAGAATATCGGGAAGACATATTTTTGATCATGAATAAATTAAGGGAACATAATAATAATATTGATCTTTTTATTTCTGATAACCTTTTAAATAATTGTACTTTTGAGACAGGGGATTGTTTATACAGCACCCTACCTTCAAATAGAAAGAAAAACTACACTAATATTATTATTCCACTGATTAGTGATGGTATGCTCTATGATCTAATTAATTTTAGAAATAATGATTCCCTTTACGAAGAGGTCTATAAGGAATTAGAAAGAGGAGAAAATATAGTGTTGACATATCCGCAAGAGTTTTTGAGCGGAGATATTACATTTGTTGTTAAGAAAGCAAGAAGAAATAATATTGCAAGATTAATGAGCATAGGTTATACTGTTGTTCCTTTCTTTGCAATAAATCAGGAATTTGAAAAAATAATAAGGAGTAGAACATGAGTTTGGGAGAAAGAATTGATTCTGCATTAGGAAAAATTAAATCCACATTGGTAATTAAGAACGTTAATATCCTGAATTTTTTTACAGGCAAGATTGATAAAGAAAAGGATGTAGCAATTTATAAAGATACAATTGTTGGAGTTGGCAAAGATTACCATGGCGATGAAGAAATAGACGGATCAGGAAAATATTTGTCTCCAGGATTTATTGATGCTCATGTGCATATTGAGTCATCAATGGTGTCAGTAGGTGAATACGCCAAAGCCGTTGTAAATCGAGGCACAACAAGTGTTGTAGCTGATCCTCATGAGATTGCCAATGTTTTGGGGCTCGACGGGATAAGATATATGCTTTATACCTCGAAGTACGCTCCCATAAATGTTTTTCTTATGGCACCTTCATGTGTCCCTGCGACCTCTTTTGAAACGTCCGGAGCTACATTAAGAGCCTTTGACCTCCATCCTTTATTTTCTGAGAAATGGGTACTTGGACTTGGTGAAATGATGAATTTCCCAGGCGTAATTAATAAGGATCCCATAGTTCTTGATAAGATAAGTATTGCTTCCGGTAAGATCATTGATGGTCATGCACCGGCATTATCAGGGAAAGAGCTCAATGCTTATATTGGTGCCGGCATATACTCCGATCATGAAACTACCACACCTAAGGAAGCATTGGAAAAATTAAGCAAGGGCATGTATATAATGATCAGGGAAGGAACGGCGACGAAAGACCTTGAAGCATTGATACCAATAATAAATGAGTTTAATCACACGAGGATAATGTTTTGTACGGATGATAGACATCCCCATGATATTATCAATCAAGGGCATATTGACTATATGATAAAAAGAGCAATTGCGCGAGGTGTTGATCCCATGATTGCCTATAAGATAGCGTCTTATTCTGCTTCAAGATATTTTGGATTAAAAAATCTCGGAGGAATTGCTCCCGGATATCAAGCGGATCTTGTACTGTTAGATAATATTGAAGAGGTTAAGATACATACGGTTATAAAATCAGGGAAAAAAGTTATTGATAATAACAAATTTATTTATGAAACACCTGTGAAGATCCCTTATGATCTAAGAGCAAGTGTAAACATACGGTGGCTTTCAACAGATGATTTTAAGGTTAAGGTGCACCCTAATGATAAGGTCAGGATCATTGATATTGTTCCAAATCAGATCATTACAAAAGAGATTATTGATACGCCTAAGACCGAAAACGGCATTGTTGTTTCAGATATTGATAGGGATTACCTTATTATTGCTGTTGTTGAGAGACATCACGCAAGTGATAATTTAGGCATTGGTTTAATCCACGGTATAGGTTTAAAAAAGGGAGCAATTGCATCTTCTGTTGCTCATGATTCGCATAATATAATTGCTGTAGGAACAAACTTTGATGATATTTTAAAAGCGATCATAAGGGTAAAATCAAGACAGGGTGGTTTTTCAATTGCTGTAAATAATGAGATAGTTGGCAATCTTCCTTTGCCCCTTGCCGGCTTAATGACAGATATTCCCATAGAGGAAGCAGATAAAAAATTGCAGGAGTTATTAAAGATCACAAGGGAATTAGGTTCACCTTTAAAGGATCCTTTCATGCAAATGGGATTTATGGCATTACCTGTAGTTCCAAAATTGAAAATTACCGATAAAGGTCTTTTTGATGTTGAAAAATTTAATTTCACCTCTTTTGTTGTAGGTAAGGACAATGAATAAAAATTATCAGAAAATGTGGGCTTTAATTCTATTAGGTCCGGCTTTTTTGGCATTGCTTATTTTTAAGATAATACCAATGTTCTATGCCCTGGTAATGAGTTTTGAACGATATGAATTAAAAAATTTGGGATTTATAGGGTTAAAAAATTATACAAGGGTTTTTCATGATCCTCGTTTTTGGCAGTCATTGGGTAACACATTTTGGTATGTTATTATTTCTGTTCCGCTAACCCTTGTTTTTTCTTTGTTCATCGCTAATCTTTTGAACAATAAGATAAAAGGGCAAAGTGTTTTTAGAGTTACCTATTTTTTACCTTACATTACTTCTCTGGTTGCAGTTGCTGCAATTTGGAAGGTGTTTTACAATCCGCAAAATGGTATATTTAATTATATTCTTGTGCATGGATTCCACACCCACGGATTAAAATGGCTTAACGAGTACAGGGGTATTTTTGAATTGATATTCGATCCCAAGGGTAAAGTATTACATGGGTTTTTCGGAGGTCCCTCATTAGCATTATTTTCAATTATATTAATGACATCCTGGAAGGTTGCAGGTTACCAGATCATTATTTTACTTGCGGGTTTGAAAAATATTTCCAGAGAACTTTACGAGGCAGCGTATATTGATGGAGCATCTAAAGCACAACAATTTTTTAAGATTACCATGCCCTTATTATCGCCGTCCATTTATTTTCTTGTAACAACGTCAATCATATTTTCTTTTCAGGTTTTCGGACCAATATATATTATGACGGGATATGAAAATGGCGGTTCACCTGCGGGGACAACATTAGTTACTGCGTTTTATATTTACAAAAAGGGATTTAGAGATATGGAACTCGGATATTCGGCTGCAATGGCTTTTGTTATGTTCCTTATAATTCTTATTATTACCGTTGTTCAAAGAAAAATAGCCGAGAAAAAGGTGGTTTACCAATGAAAGGTTTAAAAAATGGTTTGGACCAATTTTTATTATATACGATCTTATTTTTATTTCTTGTGTTATTTATATACCCGTTCTTATGGATGCTGTTCACATCTTTAAAGTCTGATGCTGAGAGCTTGCAAAATCCTTTATCTCTTCCTCAAAAAAAATATTACCATCCCGTAACCGCCAAAGAAAAATATGGTTTAAAGGATAATTTAACATATATGAAGATCATTCTGCCCTCTAACAGAAGCAAGATCGTTCCTGCTCAAGATGTTATAAAAAAAGAGACAAATTTATTCTATTATCATAAAGATCAGGTTAAGATAAAAAAATTTAAAAAAAGTGATATTGCCGAATATCAGCAGTTTTATCCATTTAAAAAGGTACTTTTGCAAAATGGTACCATAAAATATATTCCATTAAGTGAGTTAACCAAGATAAAAAAACACAAACTATTCAGCAAAAGTGTTTATTATTACAATAATAAAAAGGTAAAATTTTTAAGATATAAAAGAGGAGATATAATAGAAGGAAAGCTTATTATTCAAAACCGAAGAAGACGATCTACGATAATTGCAAAATTCCCATATACTTCATTAAAGAAAAGAACATTCCTTTTTAATAATTATACCAAGGCTTGGAATCAAGGGCAGTATTTCGGATATTATTTCTGGAATAGTATTACTACATCTGTTCTCTCAACCCTTTTTCAAATGATCCTTGCCGTCGGCGCCGCATTCGCCTTCGCAAGATTAAAATTTCCATTCAAGGAAACTATTTTTACATTATTTCTTGCAACCATGATGATCCCATCGCAAATGCTCTTGATCCCTAACTACATCATTATAAGCAAGATTGGTCTATACAATAAACTGTGGGGTATTATTCTACCATGGATAGCAAATGTTACAAATATTTTCCTTTTAAGACAATTTTTTAAATCTCTACCCAACGATCTTTTTGATTCTGTTAGAATTGACGGTGGCGGGATGCTTCACGGGCTCTGGCATATTGCCATACCACTTTCAAAACCGATCTTAATAACAACAGGATTATTTTCATTTATTTTCCAGTGGAATTCATTTATTTGGGTTTTGATCATTACAAATGATCCGAAAATACAAACCTTGCAAGTTGGGCTTTCAAATTTTTCACAAGCGTTTGGTACAGATTGGAACTTATTAATGGCTGCATCTACCATTGTAATATTGCCGTTGGTTATATTATATTTCTTTGTGCAGAAACGTATTATTGAAAGTATGGCACGCAGCGGATTAAAGGGATAGGAGATGATAATGAGAAAATATATAATAGCACTTCTTGTAATTTCACTTTTCTTTTTTACATCGTGTGGCGGAAAAAATATTAAAAAATATAATAATAAAGTACTTATTTTCTGGCATTCCATGGGCGGTGTTATGGGCAGGGTCTTGAATAACCTTGTCGATGAGTATAATGATACAAATCCCGAATATAGAATAGTTCCAAAATATAAAGGTAACTATTCTGCTTTAATACAATCCATACTTGCAGGGATACCGGCACATTCACTCCCCGATATTTCACAAGCATATGAGTCCTGGACATCGAAACTTATCGATAATGGTATCATTGTTCCTTTGCAGAAATATTTTGATGAACTTCCCCAAGAAGATAGGGATGATTTTTTCCCTATTTTTATAAAGAACAATACATTTGGGAATACATTATGGTCTATACCCTTTAATAAAAGTGTCCCGATAATGTATTATAATAAAGAAATGTTCGAAAAGTATAATATCAAACCTCCTCAGAGATGGAGTCCAATTGCCGGTGAAAGTGAATTTGATACAATGTGCAAGATCTTAACAGTGGACAAAGATGGTGACGGTACACCGGATCAAGTGGGTTATGCATTTAATATCTCAGTTATGATGTGGGAGTGTTTTCTTTTTGAGGCTGGCGGATCTTTGACCGATCCAACAGGGAAAATACCTGTTTTTAATCAGCAGCCCGGCGTTGATGCCATTCAATGGTGGAAATCACTTATGGACAGAAAATATGCATATAAAACACAGGGATTTAATTTTCAGAATAATTTTGCCTCGGGAAAAGTTGGGGTTATAATGACCTCATGTGTTTCAAAATTTTACATGAAAAATAAATTAACATTTGAAATGGGCATTGCTCCACTGCCATATTATAAAAGAAGGGCAGTTATATTAAGCGGAACTAATTTGGTTGTGATGAAATCAAATGATGAAAGAGAACGGGCTGCTTGGAAATTTTTAAAGTGGCTTATATCCCCGGAGATTACCGCTAAATGGTCCGTTAATACGAATTATTTACCCATAAGGAAATCGGCTATGAAAACAGAAATAATGAAACAGGCACTTTCCGATGATCCTTATTTAATGGTACCCATTGACGAACTTAAATATGCATATTTTGAACCTCAAAGCAGCGGGTGGTATAATTCAAGGAATATTCTTTCAGAGACGATAGAAATGATCCTTTTGGGGATCACAGGAACTCAGAAAGGTCTAGACGATGCGGCAAAGAAAATTAAACCGGAATTAAATAAATAGGGGTAAATTATGGGAAATACAAAGGGAAAGAAATTTTCAAACTCAATTATGAAGAGTTTGATCCTTGCTTTTTTAGTAACTGCTGTATTATTTGTTATCATATTGGGATTTTATTATTTCCAAACCACAAAAATAGCTGAGGAAACGTTGGATTCTGTTGGCAAAGCATTGATAAAGAATATTAACTATTCTCTCTATATTGGCATTATGACAAGTGATGAAAATGGGTTACAAGAGCCATTGAATTCATTAACAAAAGTAAAAGCGGTCCAATGGGTTGGTGCTTATGATAAAACAGGGAAATTAATAACATCTGTGGGTAAAATTCCAGTAGGGAATAAGCTTACAAAACAGTTCAAAAAAAGATTTTTAACAGTAGTACAACGTGATAAATTATTGATCGTTAAAAAAGGTCTATACAAATATTTTTATACCCCAATGTATTTTAATATTGATGGGGGAAAACAACTCATAGGGTATGTGGTTATTAATATGTCTCGTCAAGATGTAATTAAAAATATACACACTGTAGTGAGAAGTCTGATATTCATAATTTTGCTCGCAATTCTTTTCGCCATTCTTATCTATATTATGATAATTAAACGATTCCATGAGGGTATTGATCAGATCAAAAATAGGGTATATGAACTTTCTCGGGGTGGTGGTGATCTTTCATATAGAATCGAGTATAAAAATACCGATGAGTTAGGCGAAATTGTATATTATATCAATAATTTTCTTGATATAATAGAGAATATAATCAGTAAGGTTACTCAGATATCCAAACATATTTTAGAATATTCTGAGAATCTTTCAACCGCAGCAGAGGAGATGTCCGCTTCTACTGAAGAGATTTCATCAACAATAGAAGAATTATCTGATGGAATGATGCATCAGTCGGAGAAGGTGGAAAATGTTAAGAACTTTATTGAAAAGGTTGTAGATTTTGCAAAGTCCATAAAACAAAATTCCGAACAAACGCTTCAAGGTTTCGATGACTTGGTACAGTTATCAGATAATAGTAAAAATGAGATAAAAAATTCACTTTCTAACCTTAATCAGGTAAGCGAACTATTTTCAAATATTGAGAACCTTATAAATGAGTTAGCGAATATGTCAAACCAAGTTGGCGAGTTTGTTAATTCAATTAAGAATATTGCAAATCAAACCAATCTTTTGGCATTGAATGCTGCTATTGAGGCTGCACGTGCAGGTGAAGCGGGGAAAGGTTTCTCTGTTGTTGCAGAACAGATTAAAAAATTGTCGGAACAAAGTTCCTTGGAATCTGAAAAGATAGAGCAGACCATTAGTCAAGTTCAAAAGCAGGTGGGAATATTATCTGAGACCATATCAAATGGTAGCGAGGTAATAAATGGGATTTCCAATATTTCATCAAACACCGAATCTTCATTTGTAACAATAGATGAGAAGATCAACAAGGCAAATGAGAATTTAAGTCAAATCAGTGAAATGATAAAAAAGCAAGTTGATGAAACAAAGCAGATAAATAGTTCAATACTTGAAATTGCTTCGATTTCTCAGGAAGGTGCTGCAAGTACTCAGCAGGCATCATCTTCAACAGAAGAACAAGCGGCTTCTATGGAAGAATTATCGGCAGCAGCAATTGAATTAGCAAATATTGCAAAAAATTTGAAGAAACAAGTAGACCAATTTAATATAAAAGAAGATGAAGCAGAAGATCCGCATAATAAAGAATAAAACATATAAAGGATCATTTAATATGGCTCTTGACGAAGCCATCTTTAAAAATTATGATAAGGACGGTCTTCCCACATTGCGTTTTTACCAATGGCAAAAACCAACTCTATCTCTTGGCTATTTTCAAAAAAGCCGATTATTTGAGAATTTGTGGGATTCATCTGTAATCGATATTGTTCGCCGACCTACCGGCGGTCGTGGGGTAATACATCATTTGGAATTAACTTATGCCATTATAGCGGGATATGATAATTTCTTTTCTGGTGAGGATTTGGTCAAATCATATTTTGATATTGCTCAAATTTTTCAAAAGGCATTTGATAATCTGGGAATTCATATTGAAATTGAAAAACAAAAGCATAAGGTAAATTCTCCCAATTGTTTTGCATCTCCTTCACTTTTTGAGATAAGCCTTAAAGGATTTAAGGTAATAGGGAGTGCTCAATATAGGAATAGCGGTAAATTTTTACAGCATGGGTCTATTATTTTAGATATTGATTATCCTATATGGGAAAAGGTATATAAGATCCCCCAAAATAAATTATTTGAAACTATGAAGGGAATCAATTCTTTGGTAAAAAATAAAATAAGTTACGACCAAGTGGAACAGAGTATTATTGAAGAATTTAGGAATATCTATAATATTGAATTTAAAGAACCGGACACTGAAACAATGTCAATGGCATATGAATTGGAAGAAAATAAATATGCTACAAAAGAATGGACCTATAAAAAATGAAACTATGGTTTAGTAGCGCGGCTAAGACCGTAAAATTAGAACAACCAATTATTTTCCTTGACGGTGATGAATATTATTTTAAGGAAGAAACAATAAAATTATTCAAAAAAGAAATATTAGGGAAAGAGGGTAATATCTTTAACTTCCAAGAGATCAATCCTGATAACTGGGAAAATAAATTAACATTTGAGAGTAATTTAAGGCAGTTAGGTTTTTTTTCAAAAAGATTTTTTATTATAAATTATTTTGATAATTTCTCTACACAGGCACAAAAAGATATTCTTAATGTATTATTACAATTCAATATTAAAGATAATAGTTCTTTGCAGGTCCTTGTTGTTACTGGGAAAAAACTCCAAGTGACCCAAAAAAAAGAGCTTTTAAAATTGTTCATGGCATTGATAAATAAAGGTAATGTTGCTTATATAAATATTTACAATCTGAGTCCTTACAATCTCAAACAGTGGATACAAAAATATTTTAAATCAAAGGGTAAAAGCGTACAATTAAGTTATATTGATTATATTATATCCTCAACTGATAATTCTTTAACTGCGATAAAAAAGGAACTTGATAAGATCGTACTTTATGTGGGTGAAAAGGAAATTATTGAATTAACAGATATAAACGAAGCAATTGGTGATTTTAAGATAGTCAATTTCTTTGATTTTTGCGATGCAGTTTTTTTTAGTTTAAAAGATAATGCTATTCTTATTTTGGATAGAATTATAGATGAATCAGCAAGCGGATGGGATATGCAATTGTTGCAAACATTATGGTGGACGTATAAAAGAAATTTAAAACTTTCAAAAGAAGTCAAAACTTCTGATGAAAAAACATTAATGAAAAAAATTGCAGCCCCAATGGAAAAAAAACAAAGGATATTAAATAATATAAAAAATATGACATTTAGGCACTTTAAAAGTCAAAGTATGGGGTTAATGAAATTAGAGCTTACATTAAAAGGTTCTGCTTCAAACATTGTATTAAAAAGAAAGGCTTATGAAGATTTTATTTTTCAGATGCCTTTGATAACTCATTAATCAATTGAGTAAAACGAGAAATTTTTCTTGCCGCCTTGTTTCTATGAATTATGCCTTTGTCAGCGATCTTATCATAGTATGAAACGAGTTGTTTATAAAGCTTCATTATTTCTTCATTACTTTTTTTCTCATCTATTGCTGAGTAAAACACCTTTTCATATGTCTTTACGGTGCTTTTATAATAAATGTTTCTCGCTCTTCTCTTAGCGTTTTGTTTAATTCTCTTAATAGCCGATTTATGATTAGCCATATCAATCCTCCAATATCCATTATTTTGTAATTATATCATATTTTTAAAAGTATTACAAATTATTTTTGAAAAAAAACGTAAAAAATTATATAATAAAAATATGATTACAAAAGAGCTTTATTCTTCATTTTTAGAGAGGGAAAAAGAGGTTTTCGACATATTCAGATCCTTTTATTCTTTTAGTGGCCATTTTAGTAACCTAACTGAAAGAGAGAATTTTATAAAAGAATATTTGCAAACCGGTTTTAAAGAGGATGAAATGGGGAATATCTTCTGTGAGATAGGAGCAGGTAAGATCAATATTCTAATTCCAATAGGTATTGATGATGGTTATTTGGGAAATATGAACAAAGATTTCCGCATATATAAAAAGAACCTCTATGGTATTGGTGTCGTTGATAATTTCAGAGTGTCTTTGACCCTTTTATTAATATCTATTTTGAGGGAGGGAATTAACAACATTAAATTAACATTTCTTTTTTATGCAGGCCAGCATTCTAACTATGAAGGTTTGCTTTATTTTTTAGAAAATAATAATTTTAACTATGGTATCACTTTTGAAAAAGGATCTGTTAATCGCTTAGGGATCATTCCGGTGAATTATGATTTTGTCCGTGTTTATCTACAAGATGAGGATCAGTCTCCATATTTTAGATTGGGTGGCCTTTTGTCGGTGTTGAAGAAGGAGAATAATCTTAATAAGAGGATCATTATAAAAAGAATGTTCTCTTTGTCCCATAATGATTATGAAGCCAAAATGGGTTACATTGATCTATTAATAAAATCGAGTTCTAAATCTAAAAGTCCTATGAAATTTATTGAAAAGTTTGAGAAGAAAGGATTTTTTTATAATCTCATTCACAGCTATTATGCCAAAAGGTCATCACAAGACACATATATAAAAGAACTTTTTAACGATTCTATCCTTTTATTAAAAAAAGAGCATGCGATCTCATTATTACCCCTATCTACATCGCTTTCATTTATATCGGCGATTTTACGGCACTCCGGCGTGTACTCTTTCGACCTAGGACTTTTTACCTATTCATACGGGAGTGTTGATAGAGAGGAAGTTATCTTACCAACCATTAATATGGGAATAAAAAATATTTTAAATATTATTTCAGGCATAAGCCTTTTAGGAGAAAAAACAGATGAGTTTAAACAGAGTAAAAAAATTTTATAAGCTATTAAATGATGCTAATGGAAGTGATATCACTGTTCTGGATATTTCGGAACTTAGTAATTTTACGGATTATTTTATTATTACAACTGCATTATCACGTTCACATTTAAAACAATTAATGGAAGAAATACCATATAATTCAAAAAAAAATGACAGTGAATATCCGAATGCCATTGAAGGTACACCGGATTCCGGATGGATCGTCATTGATTTTAGTGATATTGTCATACATATATTTTCAAAGGAAAAAAGGGATTATTATAACCTTGAGCGAATTTGGGGACAGGGGAAAAGGATAAACATTGAAGATTAGTATTGTTTATAATGGTAAAATTAAGAATGATTTTATAAAAAATGGTGTGAATGAATATTTGAAAAGAATGAATGGCAAGGGCTGGCAGATAAGATTTTCGGAACAAAAAAAAGTAAGAAATAAATTTTCATACATCTTGAGTGAGAAGGGGAAGAAGATCTCATGGAAAGAGTTAGAGAACATTTTTCATTCTGCAAAGAATATGGATTTATCATTTTTAATTGGCCCCCCAGATGGTTTTGATGATGAATATTTAAAAGGAAAAAGGGCAATAGCTCTATCCGAATTAACCTTTACATCAGAACTTACATCGCTGGTATTTATTGAACAGCTATATAGGTTCTTTTCAAAAGAAAAAGGTAAGACCTATGTTCGTTAGTAACTTCATTGAGAAAAATCAAGCCATTATTTCAACACATTTAAAGAAAAAATATTCTCTTGATATTGAGGTTAAAATAGATAAAGCAACTGTTCCTCAATGGGATTTTTATTCGTCCATTGCCATGCGTCTTGCAAGATTACTTAAAAGGTCCCCCCTTGATATTGCACAGGAATTATCAAAGCTTGCATATTATGAAACAGATTCTGTTGAGTCATTAAAACCCGGATTTCTTAATTTCCGCGTTTCAAAGGAATTTTTATTAAATAATCTAAACGAGTTTTCATTTTCAGCAATTAAAAAGGTAAATAAAAGGGTCAATATTGAATTTATTTCTGCAAATCCCACAGGTCCCATGAATGTGGTTTCAGGCCGTGCTGCTGTCTTTGGCCTGGCATTATCTCGTCTATTTGAATATGAGGGATGGGAAGTTGATAAGGAATACTATATAAATGATGCAGGTAATCAGGTCAATATATTTGCTAATTCTATTTATAAGGCATATCTTGAAAAGGTGAAGGGTGAGAAAGTGGAATTTTCTGATAATGAATATAAAGGGAAATACATATATGATATTGCTGAGCATTTTAAAAACAGAATCAATGCCCTTGATGATAAGGAGAAGGCTTTGAACCTTTTAAAAGCGGAAGCCATTAAATTGATAATTGACGATAATAAACATATGCTCTCTGAATTTGGTTTGGATTTTGATATTTGGTTCTCTGAAAAGTCACTATACGATAAGGGTTATGATAAAGAGGTGCTTGAACACCTTGAGAATAAAGGGCTCTTATATGAAAAAGATGGTGCTCTCTTTGTGAAAAACACCGAACTTGGAGATGTGCAGGACTGGGTGCTGAGAAAAAGAACAGGTGAATACACCTATTTTTTCGGGGATATAATGTATCATCTCAACAAGTTAAGACGTGGTTATGATAAGGCAATAAATATTTGGGGACCAGACCACCAGGGGAGCGCAAAAAGATTGAAGATCCTTCTGGAAAAGGGATTTGACCTCCCGGCTGATTTTCTTGAGATCATTATTCTTCAACAGGTAAATCTTTTAAAAGATGGCGAAAAAATAAAAGTATCAAAACGCCTGGGGAATTTCATTACCTTAAAGGAGATCCTTGATAAGGTGGGCAGTGACGTATCAAGATTTTATTTTCTATCAAGGGGATATAAACAACATGTGGATTTTTCCCTTGATGCAATTGAAAAAGAAAATGAAAATTCTGCCGTATTCTATCTTCAATATATGTTTGCCAGAATAAACGGTATTCTCATAAAAAGCAAATACGGCAAGGATATCAATAAATTAGAAAAATTAAGGGAAAGTGAACGTGAATTTGCTTTCAAACTCTTTATTTTCCCGCTTGTCATGAAAGAAGCCCTGAGAAAAAGGGAACCTTCCATGGTGATACATACATTGAATGAACTTGCCTCCCATTTTCACCAATTTTATCACAATAATAAGATAATTGGAAGTAAAGATGAGAGGTATTTGATAGATCTTATAAAGATCATAGGTAATTTTATAAAAAAGAGCTTGAACCTATTGGGTTTCAATGCTCCCGAAAGGATGTAATGAGGTGAATTATGGAACTTGAAAAATCGTATCAGCCTGCTTTTTATGAAGAGAAGATATACAAAAAATGGGAGAATGAGGAACTTTACAAGATAGATGTACACGATGGTAAAGAACCCTTTTCAATAGTTATGCCTCCCCCGAATATCACGGGTAAATTGCATATGGGGCATGCCTTGAACAATTTGATACAGGATATACTTATTCGTTATAATAGATTTCAGGGAAGATCATCACTATGGATCCCGGGAATGGACCATGCCGGTATTGCAACACATACGGTGGTTGAGAAGAAGATAGCAAAGGAACAAGGAAAGACCCGTTGGGATCTTGGACGGGAAAAGTTCGTTGCTGAGATCTGGAAATGGAAAAAGGAATACGGGGATTTTATCCTCAAACAATTGAAAAAAATGGTTATCCTTCCGGATTGGTCGAAAGAGAGGTTCACCCTTGATGAAGGATTGTCAAATGCTGTTTACAAAGTTTTTGAAGAATTGTTCAATGAAGGGCTCATCTATCGCGGTAAATATATGGTAAATTGGTGTCCCAGATGTCATACTGCACTTGCGGACACTGAGGTTGAGCATAAGGAAGAACATGGGCATCTGTGGTATTTAAAATACCCCTTGAAGGAAGAGGTCAATGGAATTAAATATCTTATTGTTGCCACAACGAGGCCTGAAACTATGTTGGGGGATAGTGCTGTTGCTGTAAATCCCAAAGATGAAAGGTATAGTTCACTCATCGGTAAAACACTAATACTGCCTATTCAAAACAGAGAGATTCCTATAATCGGTGATGAAGTGGTAGATATGGAATTCGGTACGGGTGCAGTAAAGGTAACACCGTCTCATGATCCCAATGATTATAAAATGGGTAAGAAGCATAATCTGCCCTTCTACGATGTTATTGACGATGATGGGATAATGACAGGAGACATTCCTGAGAACTTTGTTAATCTTACAAGAGAAGACGCTAGAATATATATTGTAAAAATACTTGAAAAAGACGGATTCATTGAAAAAATAGAGGATTATACCCATTCGGTTTCAAGCTGTTATAGGTGTAATACGACATTGGAACCCCTGGTTTCCACCCAATGGTTCGTAAAAATGGATCAACTGGCAAAGCCCGCTATCGAAGCAGTTGAAAAGGGTGATATAAAATTTTATCCCGAAAAATGGAAGAACTACTATCTCAATTGGATGTATAATATTAGAGATTGGTGTATATCAAGACAATTATGGTGGGGACATAGAAT
>CAYVPX010000001.1:14715-23858 GCA_964453935.1 uncultured bacterium
ATCCTTGACGAGTACGGTAGAAAAATGTCCAAGTCATTGGGTAACGGTATTGATCCCATTGAAATGGTGAACCGTTATGGTGTGGATGCGGTAAGGTTCTCATTGATAAATCTTACCACCTTCGGACAGGATATCTACCTTTCAGAGAATAAATTTGAAATGGGAAGAAATTTTGCTAATAAGATCTGGAACGCATTCAGATTTATCTTTCTCAATGTGGAAGCAAATGAAGAGTTCAACGATTCATTCACCATAAGTAATAGTTTTGATAAATGGATATATTCAAGATTCAATGTTACCCTTAAATATGTTTCAAAAAAGTTAAAAGAGTATAATTTCAACGAATATTCGTCTTCATTGTATCATTTTTTCTGGAACGAGTTCTGTGATTGGTATATTGAAGCAACCAAAGATAAAAAGGATGATAAGAGAATAATAGCCAATCTTCTGCATATATTTAGGGATTTTCTCATCTATCTTCATCCCATAATGCCCATTATTACAGAGGCACTCTATGAGAAACTTCCAAATGGCATAAAAAGGTATGATACCATTTTAAAAGAAGAACTTCCCCATATTAACGAAGATAATATTCATGACGAGCATGATAAGATCATGGAAAATATAATAAATTGGATAACGGGAATAAGACGTGCGAAAAAGGATTTCAATATTTCACCAAAAACCAGATTGGAGATATTCATTGAAACAGAAAAAGATATTGAGGATATTATAAAAAATATAGAGCCCGAGATCAAACGATTCGCCGGTCTGAAAAAGATATATTTTAAACCTTATGATCTGAATGAAAAATCCATAAATACAATTGTGGCAAAGATCTCGTCCACCATACCGGCGGAAAAGTATATAGATATTGAGCTTGAAAAAGCGAGATTGGAAAAGCAGAAGACAGAGGTTGAAAGGTTCATCGCTCAGAATGAGAATAAGTTGAAAAATGAAAATTTTATTAAGAAAGCACCGAAAGATATAGTGAAAGGTGCTCAACTTAAACTGAAAGAGAATAAAGAGATACTGGAGAGGATCGTAAAGAACCTTGAAAGTCTTAGTTAAAGAAAATAAAGGTAACTTTATTAAAAGATTTACTGTAAATCCCAATTATGTATCGGGTTGTAATTTTCAAATAGATATTGCAGAGGGTTGCCCATATGACTGTGCATATTGTTTTTTAAAACATTTTTTAAGAAGCGATGATCTCATCTATTACAGTAATATTCCAAAATTAAAAGATGAATTAAATAAAAATCCTTCTGATTATTTCAACATGTCTGTTCTTTCTGATGGGAGTTCATTATATAAGAAACCACAGATCTTAAAGGAACTTTTCAGTGTTTTAAATAATTTCCCGAATAAGCATTTTGAGATACGGTTTAAAAATGAAGCGGTCCTACATATATTAGAATACAATCCTCCAAAGAATATTGTTTTCACATCCACAATTACACCCGAACCTATAAATGAATTTTTAGAAAGGGGAACATCAAATGTGTTCAACCGTTTAGAAGCCCTAAGGATATTCCGACAAGAAGGATATGAAATTGGAATGATCCTTGATCCCATTATTATCTACGATAAATATTTAAATGATTATGAAAAGATAGCGGCTTATATCAAAAATAATTTCAAGGAGATATTTCTCCTTGGTTTCGGTATGCTCCGTCTGGAAAAAGGGCTTTTTGTGCGCTTCCTTGAGGATGTTAATGAGACGAAGATGAAAGGTAGATTAAGAGGTGAATTTTCATTAGGTGAGGATGGTAAGTACAGATATTTTTTTAAGGAACGTATTAATGTATATAAAAAATTAAGCAATATGTTTTCAACATTGAAAAGAGAAAGGACCATTTACTACATGGAGAAAAAGGACATTGAAAAAAGGCTTTTACCATAATTCCTTAATAATGAGTTTGGTTATTCTTATCTCCCGATTATTTGGGTTTTTAAGAGATATTCTTCTTGCTTTTCTCTTTGGTACCACCTATTACGGTGATGCCTTTTATCTTGCCTTTAAGATCCCCAATACATTCAGGGGGCTTCTGGGTGAGGGTGCCTTTACCTCAGCATTTATTCCTATTTATTCTGAATATGTAACAAGTGATAATAAAAATGAGGGCTATTTTCTGGGTAACCTTTTTTTAAGATTTGCATTTATTCTAATTGGCATCTCCCTTTTAGGCAGTATCTTTGCCGTGCCTTTAGTAAAATTGATCGCCATTGGAGCAAAACATAATAGTAATTTTATAGCGATTGCTTCTCGTGCTTTGAGCATAACATTCTGGTATCTGAGTTTCGTTGGTCTTTCTGCATTTTTCATGGCTTTACAGCAGGCGAATAATTCTTTTGGTAAGCCAGCCGCCGGGCAGGTTGTGTATAATATTGTGTTTATAATAATTCTCATTCTTTTATTAAAGGTCAAAAATTTGGGACACAGAACAATTTTTGCATCAGCAGGTGTATTACTTGCCGGAGGGTTTCAGCTGGGATATCAATTTTTGCAGGCAAGATCATTAAAAAGAACTTTTATCTTTAATCTTAAAAAGGAGATGAAAAATATAAATCGATTATTTAAACTGCTTGTCCCAGCTATTTTCGGGCAGGCAATAATGGAGATCAATATTTTATTTGATAATTTTTTTGCTCTCTTTATTTCCATGGGCGTTATATCTGCAATGTATTATGCTTATCGTCTTGTTCAATTACCACTTGGTATTTTTTCTGTTTCTATTGCCACGGTATCACTAACCATATTTTCAAAAAAGGTATCTAAAAAAGAAAATATTATAGCTGATTTTAATAAGAGCTTACGCAGTTTGACCTACATTATCCTCCCCATATCAAGCTATTTTGTCGGGTCCGGGATTTTTATAATTAAATTCCTCTTTTTAAGAGGAAAGTTCACAGAGGTATCTGCCCATGTTACAAATTCTCTTTTTATTTTTTACTCAATCGGGCTTATATTCTTTTCTTATGTTAAACTTTTATCTCAGGCATTTTATGCCCATAAACTTATTAAATATCCTGTTATTTTTACATCGATTGCAATGATATTAAATATAGAATTAAATGCTATTCTTATTCCTTATTTAGGAGCAGCTGGGTTAGCATTAGCATCTTCTATTTCCGCTTCCATTAATTTCTTTTTTTTAAATCTTTATTTAAGAAAAAAATTGAAAATAAAATTAAATTTCTCTCCATTTTTTAAACTAATACCCATTGGTGTTACTTCTGCAATATTAATGTTATGGTTACAGCCCTATGCGATAAGAATTATAAGGATTAAAAGTGAATTTATTTCGAGTTTAGCCATTGCAATAATTTATTTAATTACCACTTTTCTATTTTATTTACCATTTATAGGTTTGAAAAATATTTTAAAAATACTTGAATTTTTTAAGAAAAAATAATACAATATCAATAATAAGGAGTGTTGTATGAATAAAACACAGAAATCTATACTAACTGTTGAAATCATTGTTATAGGCTTGGGTCTATTGATATTAGCCTATGGATTGCTTAATTCCGGTGGTGGATCGCGGAAACAGTATATTACAAAGGTGCGATCATTGAAAACCAAATTGGACAATAAGAAGAAAAAATACATTAATAATGAAAAGATCATTGCACTCTATTCCAAGGAAGAAAGCAAATTAGATAATATTATAAAAAAGTATGAAGATAAAAAGTATAAATTTAATAAAGATATCGAATCAAGAAAATATTTGAACTTAGAAAATGATGTTACATGTTTCATTGATGATTGTGATCATATTAAACAAGCAATTTCCAAAACACAAGATTTTATAAGCAGCGTAAATAAATATTTTAATGATAATATATCAACCATTAAGACAGTAAAATCAAGCAAAAAGGTAAAAAGTTCTACAAGAAAAAAAATATCCAATTTAGAACGATCATTAAAAGATGGTTTGGCAAATTTACAAGCTTTGATAAGCAAAGTACAGACGCCGGATGATGCAACAAATCTTTCATTGAAACAATTGGAATTGGAACAACCATTTGCGGAGTTTCGAAATAATGTAAAGATCGCATATGAGATTAATCAGGAAACACAAGTGATCCCCAACACCAAACCGATCAAAATTGTCATTACAACACCCAGAGTTGTGAAGATCAGAAAGATCAAAAAGACAAAAAACGCAGAATTGATTTCTCCATTTAATCCCCATAGTTATCCCGATAAATTTAAAGGAACAAATCTATGCGTTATTAAAATTAAAATAAACAAAGAGGGTACTGTGGTCTCGGCAAATGTGTCCCAACCCAGTGGGAATACTGATTTTGATAATTTTTGCAAAAATGCTGCAAAATCTTTGAAGTATAAACCTGCAATGGGATACTATATGGATGATCCCTCAAAAAAGGAATTTCCAATAGTAACAGTTTCTCAATATCCTTTCAAAGCACCAAGTAAATAAGGAGGTTAGAATGAAGAAGTTTTTCTTATTCTTTGCAATTTTTTTTATGTTCACTATTGTTCCATTTAGTGATGTTCATCAAAACATTAACGGTAAATTCCTTTATTCTGTTAAAACCGAATATTTTTATTTCAATACCAATAGTGTTTATTTAAGAAGTTACATTTCTATTCCACTTTCCTCATTAAAATACGAACAATTTTCCACAAAGAAAGGGCAGTCAAATTATAGAGTGAAATTAAAATATAATGTAGTTATTTATAATGGCGACAAAGTCATTAAAAAAGATAGCTGGAAATCCATTGTTAATTTTCAGGTTATTAAATCGGATGCTCGGGTATTAAACTTTTATGATGCTAATATTCCCAATGATACTAAGTACAAATTTGTTATTACAATTACTGACGAATTAGCAAAGAAGGTAAGTTCTTATAATTTTGAGGAGACATCCCCGAATTTTTCTACATTTAATATATCTTCTCTATTATGGGCAAAAAATGATATAGAGAAAGCCCAGCCCGATGATTATAAATATCTTATTTTCAATAATTTAAAAATTTATCCGATAGATGGAAACTATATTGAGGGGAATAATTATCCAAGATTGTATTTTGAGATTTACGGCTTAACACCGGATGCCGATGAATTTTATAAATACAGTATTAATTATGATATTTTCAACGCTAAAAATGAGCATATTTATCATTTTGGCAATGTTCATGATGTTGATGCTGCATCAATACCCGTAGTGGTCCCTAATTATATTTTTGATATAATGGCTCTGGTAGATTACGGACCTTATACAATAAAAATAAGGGTTACCGATTTGAATTCGGATAAGAGCATTGAAAAGACAGATAAGATCATAAGAAAATAGTGAAAATATAATGGGAGGGTTGTATGATCGATAAAAGATTAGAAGATCTTGATGATATTAGTAGAGTAAAGCGGACACAAGTCCTTTTATGGATACTTTTTTTTGTTATTATTATTGTTGGTTTAATTTTAGTAGGGGATCAAATGCAGAGAATAGGAATTGCATCAAGAAGTATTTCCAGAATTTATGGGACAAGAATAACTAATAAATATGGGGAAGTGATTAAAAAATATAATGATCCCAGATATAAGGTTGATGAAAAAGGGAATACTATTGACCTACTTAAATATTGGAAAAAACAATGGAACTTCCATGTAGGATTAGCATTGGTAATTGCTTTGCTTGCCATCTTATTAATGGTATATATTATTAAAGAGATCAGATTCCTCAATAAGTTAGAATTAGAAAAATTGTTTAAGTATGAATTGGATAAATCAAAAGATTAACAAGCTAAATAATGAATTAAAACAATATTTACTATCAAATAATAATAATGATTTTAATAGTTTCTATGAAACTTTTGATGATAGTATTTTGGCATATTTATTAAGTAACCGTTTTAAGGGGCTATGGAAACTCGAAAGGATAATTAACAATAAGATCGGTGGTATTGAGAATATTAAAAACGATGTACTTCTTGACCTGCACAGAGGCAAATTTAAGAAACCGACCTTAAACTCTTTATTAAACAAAATTTCTTTGAAAATACTTAGGGAATTAGGTGACAGAGAAGAATTACTGAGGATACTCCCGACCTTATTGGAATATTCTCATTCCATTACCTTTAATAATTACTATGATTTTCAGGAGATCACTGAATTTAACGACTTCACTCTCTTAGAAATATTCAATATTATCTATGATACCTTCTATACGCTTATTAAAAACGGTAAAATGGTGCTTTTTTATCATGCAATATTATTATTGGAAGAAAAAGATATAAGGATCGTTTTAAAAAGGAAAGAACTTGATATTAAAAAAGAAGTATTAAAAGAAATGCAGGAATTTTGGGAACTTGTTGATAAGAAAAATATATTTTATCTATTTATTGTCTTTATTGAGGCTCAGGGTGATTTGGAACAGTTCAAATCTTTTTTGAATGCTGATACACTTAAAATTTTTAACGAAAGAGTAAACAATAAATTGAGCTATAATTCCGTTGATAAAAAATTAAATATTGTTGGTAGTGAGCAAATATTGCATCATATGTTAAAGGATTATATTAAAAGTTTAAGGTTGGTTGATGATATTATGAAAAATCAAGAAAAAACACAATATGTTTCTGCTCTCTGGCATATGGTAAGTAAACCGGCATTTTACAATTTAACTGATTTTATAAAAGATCTTTTTAATGAAGAAGCAAATATTCGCGAATTCGAACAAAATATTAAAATTGATAATTTAAAATGGGATACACTGAGAGAGATCGAAAGAATTAACAGATTCCCCAAATATTATTTGGAAGAGTATAAATTTAAAAGTTCAATAATAAGTCTATTTACCCCTATCTAATCTATTGGCTAAAAATTCAGGTAATCCCGATGAAATGATTGCTTCTTTTGCCTTGGGAATATCATATTCAAGACGTCTATATGTCAATTCTTTTTTTTCAGTATCAAAAATTGCATAACAAGCGCGATGATCATGATCCCGTGGTTGCCCTACGGAGCCCACATTAATGATCGCTTTTTCTCCTTTTTTGAATACGATCTTTTCCGCGTATATTCTTTTGACCTCTTTTGGCGTTTTTATAAAAACAGTAGGATAATGAGAATGTCCGATAAATGCAAAATCTTTTTCAAGCATTAAAAATACAACATTAGCAGCATCCTTGGTTAAAATATATGACCAATTATCAGGAAAAACCGGGGAAGAGTGAACAAATACAATATTATCCATCTCATAGGTTAAAGGAAGATCACAAATAAATTTTTTATTCTCAACAAGCATATGCTCCTTTGTAAAATCTATAGCTTCTCTTGCGAATGGATTGAAAAAGGAATAATCCATATAATCACAGGCTGCATAATCGTGGTTACCCATAATATTCACATCAAATTCATCTCTAACGATTTCAACGCATTCATTTGGGAATGCACCATATCCGACAGTATCTCCAAGGTTAACCTTGAGATCAACATGAGAGAAATTCTTTTTGATATCCTTCATGACCTCATTTAAAGCGGGTAAATTCCCATGAATATCCGAAACAATAGCAATTCTCATTTTTTCCCCTTTTTGAGTTTATATTTCTTTTGGATATTGTCAAGAATTCCATTTATAAATCTTTTTGATTCAATGTTGCCGTATTTTTTCCCTATTTCAATGGCTTCATTTATTGTTACCAAAGGTGGGATATCATCCAAGTACAACAATTCAAATAAAGCAAATCTAAGGATATTCCTATCTACCGGAAGCATTCTGTCAATTTCCCAATTTTCAGAAAATTTAACAATAAGCTCATTTATCTCTTTTAAATGTTCATGAACACCCAGTACTAACTGAATGGTATATTCTTTTATGCTATCAATTTCATTTCCCTTCGCGAAAAAATCATAATAATTTGCGATACATATATTTAAATCCTCTTTAGAAAGATCATAGGCGTATAATATTTTAAGGCTTGATTCTCGGGCAATTCTTCTGCCTTCGGTAAAACCTGTCATTATAAATAATTGTAAATATCAATCATTTCAAGTAATGACAGTGCTGCATCAAATCCTTTATTGCCTGATTTTGCGCCTGCTCTATCAATTGCTTGCTCAACAGTATCAGTAGTTAAAACGCCGAATGAAACAGGTATTTCGCTTTTTAATGCGACTTGAGCAATCCCTTTTGTGGTCTCAGCAGCAATATAATTAAAATGAGGTGTTTCTCCCCTTATTATAGCTCCAAGCGAGATAATGCCATCAAAATTTTTCTTCTGAGCTATTTTTGATAATAAAAGAGGTATTTCAAAGGCTCCCGGGACCCAATATACGGTAATATTTTCTTTTGAAACTCCGTTCCTTGTTAAGCCGTCAACGGCTCCATTCAGTAATTTTTCAGTAATAATATTATTAAACTTACTTATGATAATTGCAATATTTTTCCCTTCGCCTTTAAACTTTCCTTCAATTGTTTTCATTCTTATCCTCCTTAAAAAAATTATCATCAAAAAGATGGTCCATTTTATCTTTTTTTGTTTTTAAATATTTTTTATTATACTTGTTTGGTTCAATATTTATGGGAATCCTTTCGGATATTTTTAAACCATAGCCATTTAACCCAATTATCTTTTTTGGATTATTTGTCATTAATCGTAGTGTTGTTAAACCAAGATCTTTTAATATTTGAGCACCCACGCCATAATCTCTTAAATCTGCTTTGAAACCCAATGCTTCATTTGCTTCAACTGTATCCATCCCTTTATCCTGCAAATGATAAGCCATTAATTTGGCATGCAGTCCAATTCCTCTGCCCTCTTGTTTCAAATATAGTACAACTCCTTGTCCCTCTTTTTCGATCATTTCCATGGAATGGTGCAACTGAGGTCCGCAATCACAACGTAAGGAGCCAAGTGCATCACCGGTTAAACATTCCGAATGTACCCTTACAAGTACATTTTCTTTCCCTGCCACATCTCCTTTTACCATGGCAAGATGTTCTTGTGATCCATCAAGCGTTGAGAATAATATTCCTTTAAAATGACCCCATTGAGTGGGTAGATCAAACTCTGTTACTCTTTTTACGGTCTTTTCTTTTTGTAATCTATATTTTATGAGATCCGCAATGGAAATAATGTTAATATTGAATTTTTTTGCAACTTTTTTTAA
>CAYVPX010000002.1:0-18854 GCA_964453935.1 uncultured bacterium
ATACAGAATTTAAGTAAAATATTTTATTGAGATAAGCATAACGTCCCTAATACGGGCTTCGCCCTCGCAATGACGAACAAAGTCCGGATCCTGAATCAAGTTCAGGATGACTTTTTCGCTTCAATTGTCAATTGTCCATTGTCCATTGTCAATTGTACTCTGCTCTGTGGTAATTCTATTTTTTTTCTTTTGGATTTAACTGTCAATTCTTAATTTTCCCTGTCTGCGTGCGGACACGCACAGGCAGGAATTCTCAACTTTCAACTGGATTAGTGGCTCCGAATGACAAATAAAAAAAACACGGATCACAATCGATACGCCATATTGTTTTTAAATTTCTCTTTTTTTGATATAATAAGATATGAGATTTTTTTGTGGTAAGAATCCGTTAAGGTATGTTTATGGAGTTATTTTATTCCCATTTAGTTTATTATATTGGTTAATTTTTCAGATCAAAAGAACTTTAACAAAAAAACATAAACTCATTTATTCCATTGCTGTTGGAAATATTGTTGCAGGTGGTACCGGGAAATCGCCCATTGTAATGTATCTTAGTGAAAAAATATCTCAAACAGCAATTATAACCAGAGGTTACGGTAGTAATTTTAAAGGTTTTGCTCAATTAAAGCATAAAGGATCACTTTCAGACGAAGTAAACATGTATTTAAGAAATTGTGATACACCTGTGATCTGTGGAAAAAATAGGTTGGAGCAAATTAAAAGATATAATAAAATATTGGGCAATAGAATTTTGATACTTGATGATGGATTACAATATTTCCCATTGATCCCCACCATGAAGATCTGCTTGTTAGATTCTCAATGCCCCTTTGGTAATGGGTTTCTACTCCCTGCGGGAATATTGAGAGAACCTCCACATGTACTTAAAAAAATGGATATAATTTTGATAAAGGGTACTAAACATATTAGCGAAATAGAAAAGATTGATATTCCTAAATTTCATTTTAATTATAAAATAAAGGGAATCTTTAATATAAAAGGAGTAAAAACCGAGCTGAAAAGAAGTGCGGCATATACATTGACATCTATTGGCAACCCTTTATCATTTTTTAAAACGGTCAAGGAATTAGGTTTTTCAATCAAAAGATCATTTGTTTTCCCTGATCACCATTACTATAAAAAGGGAGATATAGATAAATTACCAAAGGATCTACCCATACTCACTACCGAAAAAGATATTGTGAAACTTACTGAATATGAGAGCAGAAATATATTCTTCGTAAAAATAGGTGTTAAATTAGAGAATGAATTGGAATTTTTACAATTAATAAGGAGTAACCTTGGATATTACAATAATTAGAACATCTTCTCATGGGGATATTGTCCTTACAGAGCCCATATTTGAAGCATTAAAAAAGATTGGTTATCATACAAATCTGATCACAAAGAAAGAGTATTACCCATTAGTAAAATATAATCCATATATAGATAATGTTATTTTTGCAGAAGGGTTAAAAAATATTAAGACAGATATATTGGTTGATCTTCAAAGAAATCCCCTATCGTACAGGCTGAGAACAAGAATAAAAGCGGATAAAGTAAAAAAAGTGAACAAGTATTATTTAAAAAGATTTCTTTATGTTAATTTTCATAAAAAAATACAATTATTACCGGTTATATTGCGGTATAAGGAATCGGTTGATCTTGCAATCGGTAGAAAGCTGGAACTCAATAAATTGAGATTTTTCCCAGCAACCGATATCACATTACAAGTTCCCAAACCTTTTATTACACTTGCATTATCATCAAAATGGTATACGAAATCCTATCCGTTCGTAGAGGATATTATTCGAATGCTCATTAATAAGACAAAATTTAATATCATTTATATTGGTAAAAATGAAATTAATTTCCAGGACAATAGGTTTTACAATCTTGGGGAAAAATATCCGATTGATACGGGAGCAGCAATAATAAAAGATTCTGTATGCATGCTTACTGTTGACAGTTTATGGATGCATATTGGGGTTGGTCTTAACATCAAGACATTTGCCTTATTCGGTTCTACAACCCCTCAATTAGGGTTTGTTTCGCCATATAATATGCCGACGAAGATCATTGAAACCAATTTGGATTGCCGTCCTTGTACAAAGATTGGAAAGAAAAAATGCCCAAAGGGACATTTCAAATGTATGAGAAATATTACTCCTTCTCTTATATGGAATGTAATAAAAAATGAATGTAATAGTTAGAGCACCAAATTGGATCGGGGATACCTGTATGTCGCTACCTTTTATCTATTCCCTGGTAAATTCCCAATCAATTAAAAAAGTTTATATATATCTAAGACCTAAATTAAGCATGCTGTTTGAGAATCTAATTCCAAATAAAAAAATTCTTTTGCTCACCGAATATAAAAAATATTCTTTTATAAAAAACGCAAACATGATTCCCCGAGAAATAGGTACGGCTTTTATATTGACACCCACATTCCCAGCCACCATACCCTTTGTTTTGAGAGGAATAAAAAAAATATATGGTCTCTATTCGCCTGAAAATAGGATTTTCATAAAAGATGGAATAAATACAAGAGACAAAAATTTCAGAAGACATCATCTGTCCCAATCATTTTTACAATTGTTAAGATACATTGGCGTAAAGGAAAATTTCGGAATGGATTTTTTAAATTATGATATTAATGTTATTGAAAAATTCGGATTGGAAAAGAATAAATATTTTGTTATTGTACCGGGTGCTGCATATGGACCGGCCAAACGCTGGGACTTTGAAAATTTCAGGACCCTTGCAATAAATATTGGGAATAAATTGAACATAAAAGCGGTAATACTGGGAACAGCTAAGGAAAATAAGTTTATCAAAAGTGATATTAAGGATAAATATTTAATGAATTTTTCAGGTAAAACTACATTGAAGGATGTAATAAATATTTTACATGACGGACTTTTCACCCTTTCAAACGATTCCGGATTAATGCACATTTCATATTTAACAGGTACAAAAACATACGGGATTTTCGGTTCAACTTCTCCCGTCTGGACGGGTCCGCTCTTTAATAGTATGATTTTTTACTCCAATAGAGAATGTTCCCCCTGTTTTAAGAGAACATGTAAATTCGGGCATTATGCTTGTTTAAAGGATATTAAAGTAGAAGAGGTTTTCAATAAGATTATGGAGGATTATAATGAAACCGGCGGTATTTTTAGATAGAGACGGAACAATAAATGAGGAGATGGGATATATAAACCATCCGGACAGATTAAAAATTTTCAAAGAATCTTTTAAGGCTGTGGAATTATTGAATAAAATGGGTTTGTATGCAATACTCATTTCAAATCAAGCGGGACTTGCAAGGGGATACTTTGATGAAAAGGTAATGTTTGAAACACATAAAAGAATGATTGCACAATTTAAAGGAAATAACGCCCATTTTGATTTAACCCTATATTGTCCCTATTTACCCCATGCAAAAGTAAAAAAATATGCCAAAGACAATGAATGTAGAAAGCCCAAAGACGGAATGTTAAAAACGGCACAGAAAATTCTTAGTATTGATATGAAAAATTCGTTTATGATCGGCGATCGCTATAAGGACATCTTATTCGGTAAAAATAACGGTTTGAGAACCGTATTAGTATTAACGGGATATGGCAGGGGTGAATGGGAGTTCCAAAGAACAGATTGGACGGTGCAACCCGACTATATAGCAGAAAATATTTTGGAGGCAGTAAAATGGATATTAAAAGAATTATAGTTGTTCTCATGCTGATTTTTTTATTTTTTTCCTGTGGGAAAAGCTATGTATTGGAAGATGAGCCGGTAAATGATAATGAAGGTCAAAAGATAAAATCAGAGAAAAAAGAAATCATTGAGACACCCCTTGAAAAGGATTTTACTATAAAGAAGGGCTTCAAAGAAGAAGGTACGGCTTCGTGGTACGGACCCAATTTTCACGGGAAATGGACGGCATCCGGGAAAAAATACAATATGAACAAATTGAGTTGCGCCCATAAATTTCTTCCCATGGGAACAAAGGTGAGAATTACAAATATTGATAACGGAAAATCAATTATTGTTGAGGTAGAAGATAGAGGTCCCTATGTTTACGGCAGGATCGTTGATCTTTCAAAAAAAGCGGCAAAGAAATTGGGTGTAATAAGAAAAGGGTTGGCAAAGGTCAAACTCAAAGTGATAAAATTACCCAACAATATACCACCCTATTTTGTCATTCAAATGGGAGCATTCTCCGAACTTCAAAAAGCAATAGCAATTCAAAAAAAACTTGTGAAGGATCACTTTCCCGCTTTCATAAGAAAAATAAAAGGTTTATACAAATTGTATATAGGTCCCTATCCGTCACACAAAAGATGTGAGAAATTTCAGGAAAAACTCATTGATAAAGATTATAAAAAGGGATTTATCCGAAAACTTAACATATAAAAAGGAACTTTGAATTTTTTTCTGTTTCCGAAGATATCATAAAAATAAAATACGATTTTTGTATTCTTTTTAAATCTTCTGAAGATTTTCAACCTTCCTTCAAAATCTATATCAAAGTCCTTTTCCATTTGAAGGATTTTTTTTCCCACCTTGGCATAACATTTATTATAATCTATTTTACTGTTGTCTTTTATAAAAATATCCCCATTTGTTTCTATTACAGTAGGGGGTTCCCTATCCTTTCTTATAATATAATTATTGGCATATAGAGCAACCGACGGCTTCTTAGAGAAAAATTTATCATGTCCTTCTTTCACAATGTAAATACCCTCTTTGGGTTTGAGATCAATTTTTAATAGTATTTTTCCCGTTAAAAATTTAGGAAATAAATTCATTGATATTTTACCCATCTTTTTTTTAACAACATATTTGAAACCTGGATTTTTAATAATTACTATTTTCTTTCTAAGTCCTTTATCAATATGATTTTTTTCAATATCCACCGTAATATCATCTTTTTTTATATTATATGATATAAAACTATCATCCCAATTGAAAAGTTTCTTATTCAATTTTATGGAGATCGTATCACTGTTCCCTTTATGGTCATAAACAGTGATGATATCAATGGGTGTTGACACGGGTATTTTGTAAAAATATTCATTATAGGATGAACGCGACCTGTCATAAACCCTCAATCCTTTTTTATAGTCATTATAAGATATTTCGTCAAGCGAAAGAACAGGTGTATTGTTCAATGTAATTTTGTAAATCCCCAGTTTATGCTTGTTTTCCATTCTGTCATAACAGCCCAAAGATATAAATTTATTTCCGTAATAATTGATAAAATAGGCATCAATGATCTTTGGTGGGACAGTATCAGGAAAAGAAAAACTATTTAAAGGGTTGGTTGCCATAACTTCATTTTTTCTCAGTTCGAAATGAACATGATCACCCACATGTACGCCGCTATGCCCCATTTCTCCAATAAATTCACCCTTTTTTACAGTAATTTTCAATGAGTTGTCCTTATTAAAATAGTAATCTCCGTATACCTTACCCTCGCTTTCCCATTTTGGAATGAATATTTTTTTTGCAAATGTATCTGCAAAATCCTTTAAGTGTGCATAAACATAGATCAGCCCCTTTTGGTCTTCAATATAAACGGCTTTTCCGTAACCTGTTCTTTTATTTTTAATGCGGTATAAATATCCGTTACAAATGGAATGAACAGGTGTGTCACCCTCAATTTTAGGGATAATATCTATACCCATATGATAAGGAACACCGCGATATTCCCCGAATGTTGATGTAATTTCCTCACCGGCACTAAAAACTCCCATATAGGAATATGCCAATGTTGTGAAAAAAATGAATAAAAATAAAATTACATTTTTCATATTCAATTATACTTCAAAACTATATATATTTCAAATTACTATCACGCCAAATTATTTTAACCGGATTTTTATGAAATTGAATATTTCATTTTTCTTGTATTATTTTCGTAAAATGATATAATATAAAAATTATTAATTAATAGGAGTTATAGATGAAACATCTATTTAGAGATTTTATTGAGGAAAACGCAATTTGGGATATCCAAAAAAGTGATAAATTTGACATTATTAAAGAAATGGCTGATAACCTTTGTGAGGTTACTCAAATAATAAACAAAGAAACCTTTATTAAGGAAATTATTGAAAGAGAAAAAGATCTCTCCACGGGAATCGGATTAAATATTGCTATACCACATGCTCGAATTGATGGTATTGAAGATTTTCATATTGCTATTGGCAGGATAAAGGAAGGCATTCCGTTCAATTCGCTTGATGATAAACCGGTAAAGGTAATAATTATGATAGCGGCACCCAAGGACAAACAAAAAGAATATATAAAGCTTCTTGCACAGATAGTTATTTTTGCAAAAAACAAGGTCAATTTCCAGCACTTATTAAATGATTCACCCAAAGATCTATTCAAATTTATTAGAAATAACAAATGACAGCTATTTTCGGACACTTAACTATTCAACAACTCCTTACAAATACATTTATAATTTTTGGTATTTCTATTTTAATCGGCTTATTTGCCGGTAAACTTGTTGCTAAAATTCATTTTCCCCTTGTCTCGGGATATATTTTTGTAGGTGTTTTATTGGGACAATCCTTATTAAATATTTTTTCTCCAAGCGAATTAGTGAAACTTGATCTTATCAATGATCTTGCCTTGGGTTTTATTGCTTTTATCATAGGCCTTGAGTTCTCATATGATAAATTAAAGAAATTAGGCAAAACCATTATAAGTATCGTATTCTTTGAAGCTTTCGGAGCATTTTTTGTTGTTACAATTGCAGTGTTACTTTTTACAAAAAATATTGCTACGGCTTTAGTATTGGGAGCGGTTGCTTCTGCTACTGCTCCTGCTGCAACCGTTGCAGTAATAAAGGAGGTAAAAGCCTCGGGAGATCTTACTGCAACAATACTTGCAGTAGTTGCAAGTGATGACGCCGTAGCTTTAATCATATACGGTTTTGCTTCATCTATTGCTCAAGGAATTTTTTCAAGTAAACAAAGTCTTTCGGTAATAAAGGTTTTCATAATTCCCCTGCTAAAGATCATAATGGCTTTGGGTTTGGGATATATAATTGCTCTATCGCTGAATTATCTCATAAAAAGAGCAAAATCCGATACGGAATTGCTCATTTATCTATTAGCACATATTCTCCTTGTAGATGGTTTGGCAACCTATTTTGGTCTTTCTGAACTTTTAAGTAATATGTTCCTCGGTATGTTCGTAATAAATAAATTTCCTAAGAAAGAATTAAAAATAAAAAATACTTTGGATAATTTTACTCCGCCTATCTTAATTGCATTTTTTGTTTTAGCAGGGGCAAGATTAAATATAAAATTATTTCCGAAAATTTGGCTTATTTCGTTGATATACTTTTTTGCTCGGGCTATTGGGAAGGTATCCGGCGCTTTTCTCGGAGCAAAAATATCTCATGCGAAAAAGGTTGTGCAAAAATATATTGGTTTCGCTCTTGTTCCCCAAATCGGCGTAGCATTGGCACTTGCTATTGTTATACAGCGGGATTTTGGTAATTTTGGAACCGCCGGAGAAAAATTGGCAAGTTTAGCCATAAATATACTGCTATTTACAACAATAATTACCGAAACCATTGGACCCGCATTAACAAAAATTGCACTTACAAAGGCAAATGAAATCAATAAGGGGGTATAAAATGAATGTACTATTTTGTTTTTTATATGAAGCCGACTATTTTGATGATCTGCTTATGACATATGCAGCAAATGGATTGGATGATGCAATTATTTTAGATGGGGAAAAATTGGGACAGACCATATTTAAAAATGTATCTCTTTTTTCGGATCTACAACAAGAACTAACCGGCGGAAAAAATACCTATTGTAAGATAATAATTAATTTTATTGATAATGAGACTGATCTTGATGAATTATACAAAACATTGAGGGAAAATCTTCCTAATCTTATTAAAGAGAAAAAAATAAAAATTGTGAAATTTCCGGCAACTGAAATAAAATAATATGGAGAATAGGGGGCTCGAACCCCTGACCTCATGACTGCCAGTCATGCGCTCTCCCAGCTGAGCTAATCCCCCATGTTGTTTATTTTATTCTGATTCGTCCTCTTGTGAGAGTTTATCGATAGCATCGTACAAATCATTTATATCCTGTTTCGTAGGAGAATCTATAACATCATTTTTTTTCAATTCTTCATAAACGCGATCATAAAAATTTGTTCCGAACTTCTCTGTTTGACCTGACATACTTTCCTTTCTCATTTCATACATTACCCTTAAAACTGCGGAAAGGATTTTCTCATAAATAGTATCATAATTCTTTTTTTCCATATACCACCTTATTATAAAACAATGGCGTCCCCAAGGGGAGTTGAACCCCTGTCGCAGGCGTGAAAGGCCTGTGTCCTAACCACTAGACGATAGGGACGCTTGGTGAGCCGCGAAGGATTCGAACCTTCGACCCACGCCTTAAAAGGGCGTTGCTCTACCAGCTGAGCTAGCGGCCCAATAAAGTTAATTATACCATTTATAAATTTTAAGTCAAGATATTCTTTAATATTTTTTCTTGAAGTTATAATCTTCCGATAGTTACGACATTTTTTTTCTTTTTATGTGAGAATTTTATAAACAATGTAATCAAAAAAATGATATATATCAATAGATATTTATATCTTAAAAATATTGTTTTATTATCCCTAAGATTGGCTTGAATTAGTCCTGCTTCTTTTACAAATAGACCGGTTTTCATAGTGATCTTTCCATAACTGTTCACATATGCCGATATTCCCGTATTAGACACCTTGATAAAATCTCTTCTAAGTTCGATTGAACGAAACAATGACAATGTTAAAAGCTCCATGGAAATTGGTGTTGTTTCAAACCAAGCTTCGTTAGATATATCAAAAATAATATTTGCACCATTTTTTACAAATCTTCGAGAAAGTTCAGGGAAAATGGATTCAAAACAGATATTAACAGAGAAATTTCCATAGGAAGTTTTGAAAACTGTGTACTTTTTACCGGGAGTTATATTTTTTCCCAATAATAACTTTTTGGTGAATTTGAATGGCGAATATTCAGCAAAGGGTACGGGTTTGAGTTTAAAATATACCCCGGTAATCCTCCCATCCTTCATAAGAAAAGCCCCATTTCTTTTTAATGTATTATAGTAGTCATAAAAATAATTCTGTGAAAAATACTCACTTCCAAAAAGGATTGTTCCCCTTATATTTAATATATTTTTTGTACTTTCAAATTTTGTAAAATCGTTCGGTGTAACCGTTTCAGGTAATACGACAAGATTTCCATGTGCATGTATTAACATTGTTTTAATTGTTTTTAAATTTTCTAAAAGATATAGGGAGTCCCACTTTCTTTGCTGGGCAATATTGGGTTGTATATAATACACATTATAGGAAACGCCAGGTTCTTTAAATCTATTGATCCTTATATATCCATAAATTATATTAAGGATAAAAATAAAAAAGATAAACATTAATATATTGATCTTATTACCCTTCATTTCAAAAATTACCGAATATATTCCTAAACTAATGATAATAATGAGCATACTGATAAAATAGAAGCTCGCGAGATCGGCACTTTGAATAAATGGAAGAAAATTGTATATTGAAGATGCTAATGTACCTCCCGGCCAACCCCCGAGAATATTACCCTTGATGATCTCCAATATTGCTAAAATAGATGCTGACAGTATGATCTCATTTATTCTTTGGAATTTTATTTTCAAGATTGCATTTATAAGCATCCAAAGGGCATAATATCCTGCAATATAGATATTTAGGATAATGACAACCTTCCAGGACCAGATATAGGTCAAATACCGGTAGTGAAATGTATAGAACAAGAATATTGATAGAAATGTAAAAATAATAGTGGTAAGTATATTGGAGTGTCTGTAAATATATATAACGGGAATAATAGCAAAAAATATTAGGAACCCGCTTTTTAGAGGGTAAAAAGACAGATAGAACAAAAATGTTGTAATAAGTGCTAAAATACTATTTCTTAAAAATTTCATAATTATAAATAAAAATATTATGATACATCTCGACTATCACATAATCTTCTGTGAAAAAACCATTGAGACCATTTATGGAATATTCGGTTTTCACTAATTTATTATTCATTAAAACAAATATACCTTTCTTGAATAAACTTACATAAATAATACCATTTTTTTGATAAATACTGTTAACGGCACCTTTAATAATCAATTTTTTATTATCCAATGAGTATATACCATTATTCGCAATAATGTATTTACCAATGAAGAATTCCTTTACACCTTGAAAATTGGTCTTTATCTCTATGTATTTATTTTTTACAAAGGTGAATAGACCTTTTTTATAGGAAGCGATCATTTTTTTTGAAATATTATAATCAGAAAAATAAAAATTTTTTTTGGAAAATAACACCTCTTTGGAATTAATATCATAGATCCCATTTTTCCCGAATAGCATATTATTTTTAACCTTCAAGATCTCATCATCTACCTTTGAGCTGCCGTTACTTGAAACAATATTTCCGTTACGGAAAACAAAGCTGCCATTTGAAATACCACTTAGTAAATTATAATGATAAAGTGTCTTATAAATACCATTATTCCATAATATTATACCGCCATCATAGGTTGAAATATATAGTTTCTCACCATCTTGAAATACAGTATAAATAAGTCCCTTAAGAGCAGATTCTTTTTTTCTTATTACTTCCTTTTTTTCATTCAAGATCCTGTCACCGAAAAAATATAAATGCCCGTTCTCCATTTTTATAAAATTAGTGTTATTATTCCCTATAAAAATTGCCCCATTGAGGTAAACATCACCATTTATATCAATTATGAATACATTATTATCAAATATAAATACACGCTTTATGGATTGTGGAAAATAGTACAAAGTATTTTTAAAATACACATTCTTATCGTCAAAATAAAACATTTTTTTATCTGTTCTTATAATATTTCTTAATACTTTTACTTTGTTATTTCTATAATAAAAATGTTCATAATGAATGTTTTTATCTGCTCTTTTATTTTTAAGATCCATATTTAAAATATAAACGGAATTTTTCATTCCAAAGTACAATTTATTATCCTTAACATAGGAGAAATCAATATAAAGTGGTAATTTTTTTTTATTTAATATTTTCCCATTATTATTGATATGCAGTATAAAATTCACACCTGCAATGAGAAAACCATTATTTACATTATAAATACTTCTATAAGCAGCTTCCCCTGTACTTTGCAAATCAATAACCTTATCATGGAAGTATATTGAAGTTTCGGACAAAAAAATATTGTTTTTTATGCTCCCGTCATAATACTCACTATATATTACAGGTATAGTGATAAAGGTAAAAAATAGGAAAAAAATTATGGATTTATTTACTTTACTGCAATACAAGTTACTGTTCTGGTTATCCCTTCGACCTTTCTGATTTTGTTAATCATTAGATCAGTCAGTTTTCCCATATTTGCTTCTTTTATGAAAACAATAAGGTCATGTAACCCTGTAACAATATGGGCATTTGATACCTCTGATAATTTGTTCAATGTTTCAAGAACTTTCTCATCATTTTTCCCATCTGTGTTGATCAATAGATATGCTCCTATCATAATAACCTCCTTTTATGATCTTATAATTTGATTTTTCCCGGCTTTCTTTGCCTTATATAATGCGATATCAACATTCTCCACAAGTTTTTCAAAGGTATCGCCGTCACTTGGGAATGAAGCTACTCCTCCACTTATTGTAAATCTGATCTTCTCGTTGGTTTCTTCCTTAACAACAATGGCTTCTTCAGCGATAGCTCTTATTCTATCACCGGTTAAATATGCATCATCTTTTTCAGTTTCAGGCATAATAATCGTGAATTCCTCCCCACCGTAACGAGCAACAAGATCCGTGTCTCTAACACTATCTTTCATAATTTCAGCAAGGGTTTTAAGAACATGATCACCGGCACGATGTCCGTAAGTATCATTCACCTTTTTAAAATCGTCAATATCTATCATAAGTAAACTGAATGTATGGTCATATCGTTTTGCTCTCTTGATTTCTTTGTAAAGATTTTCCTTGAATACACGATAATTCATCAATTGAGTCATTCCATCCGTACTTGCCAATACGGATGTTTCGTGTAAAAGTTCTCTATTTTTTAAAGCAATTGCCAATTGTCCGGTAATAAGAGTTAAGAGATTCTGATCATCAATGGTCAATCCGCCTATCTTCTCCGATGAAACATCCAATACACCTAATATCTCTTCCTTATAATCTTTACCGCTAATAGTACTGTACTTTATGGGAATTGCAAGCTCACTTTTGACATTCTCAATTCCCGCAATATATCGCGGTTCTTTTGTTATATCACTGACCAATTGGGCTATTCCCCATTTTGCCACCCAACCAGTAACACCGTCATATCCCACCCTGATTTTCAAATTTTTTATTAATTTTTGAGAATATCCTTTATTTGATTTTACATAAAGATAATCACCATCAATTAAAAGAATTGCAACGTTTAAATAATTTAGTGTAGCAGAAATGGTTTCAACAACTTTATCTAAAAAATTTTCCTCTTGACTGAGTTTTGTTATAACAGAATTTATTGTATAAACCATTTTCAATTTTTTATTGACCAAATTGACCTTTTCAAAATCTTGAATGTTCTGCATGGCAAATGTCGCCGTATTTATAAAAAGTACTAATTCCTTTAACGATTCTTCATTGGGGATTAGTCTTTCTTTCGGTTTATCAACCGTGAAATAACCTAATATCACTTTATCTCTACCGTAAATTGGAAATAATAATATATCATCAGGCGACCAATGACCTACCTTAGATTTTTGGATCTGCTCTTCTTCCTCAAATGACAGAACATACTTATCTTCCATTATTTTATTCACATAATCGCCTGGAATATAATAACCGCCATGTATTCTAAATTCTTCTTTCAATAACTTATCAAGATTAGTTTTATTTATCTTTTGATTCTTTACTTTCTTCCATTCTTCATCTGTTAGTCCTGAATGTGCAGCCCTGTAGAACTTAAGCTCGGATTTATCATAAAGAGAAAGTAGTACCACACCGCAATCTAAAACATTTCTAATCCCTTCAACGAGATACTGTAAGATTTTATTAAGGTTCTTAGCAACAACGATTTCTGAAACAATAAGGTTTAGATATGTTATTTGCTGATTTTTTCTTTTCATTAAGCTAATATCTTTATTGAATTGATAGATATTTTCAATTTTCTTTTCATCAAGCATAAGCGGTTTTAAGAGAAAGGATACGAGCCATGGGACAAATGAAATAGAAAGTACATATATTATAAGATAAAGAAAATAATTTTCTTGGGATATATTAAAAATATCCGAGGGGTATATATTTTTAACCGAGATCTGCATTAGAATAATAACAAAAAACAAAAGAATAAGGATCATGGAATAAACCAATTTAAAAAGTATACCTGCTGCTACAATCTCTAAAAATATTACAACCAAAAATGGGGTAAAAAGATCACCAATTGTTGGTAAAATAATAGAAAAAATAATAACTTCTGAGAAAATTAAGATCAAATTAAACAACTTCCCTAATTTCAAGGAGGAAAGCGTAATAGGTTTATCTCGTATTATAAAATAAAATACTGCACTTATTAACGTTGAGGATAGTAATATCAAACCGATTAAAAGAACAGGAAGTCCTTTAATAATATTTCCGTAATTCAATATAATAACAGATATAAATATTAAAGGCTCAATAAAAAAACGAACCTTTAAATTTTTTACATAAGCCGAATATAAGGTTTTGTTAACAATATTTAAATCATTGGTGTCCAAATATTATCCTTTTTCGCTCTATCTATTGCTAATTTATAGCCCGCATCGGCATGTCTTACCACACCAATTCCAGGATCATTATTCAATACCCTTTCGATCTTTTCATCAGCATAATCTGTACCGTCGGCAACAATTACAAGACCGGCATGAATGGAATAACCGATCCCAACACCACCTCCATGATGAACCGACACCCAAGTTGCCCCAGATGATGTTGAAAGTAAGGCATTTAATATGGGCCAGTCTGCAATTGCATCCGAGCCGTCTTTCATAGCTTCGGTTTCACGGTTAGGACTTGCAACAGAGCCGGCATCATGATGATCTCTACCAATAACAATTGGTGCTTTCAATTCGCCTTTTCTTACCATATCATTTATTACATGCGCCATTTTTGCTCTTTCACCATTTTCCAGCCAGCATATCCTCGCGGGTAATCCTTGAAATGCTACCCTTTCTTTTGCCATATTGATCCATGTTCTCAAGTGTTCTTTTTCGGGAAATGTTTTTAATAGGGCATCATCCGTCTTATAAATATCCTCGGGATCTCCTGATAATGCCACCCATCTAAATGGTCCCGAACCTATACAGAAAAATTTTCGTATATATTTGGGGACATATCCTATTATATCAAAAGCATTTGAAATACCTGCTTTCTCCGCCTGTGCCCTGATATTATTGCCATAATCGAAAACTGATGCACCCTTATTTTGAAGATCAAGCATTGCTTGCACATGAACTGCCACCGTAGCGTATGCCTTTTTTAAATAAACATCGGGATCTTTTACTCTTAATTCGTCAGATTCTTCAACAGTGAGTCCCATAGGATAATAACCGTTGAGCATATCATGAGCAGAGGTTTGATCCGTTACAATGTCAGGGATAATATTTCTATCAACAAGTTCTTTATATACATTGGCAGCATTTCCTAAAAGTCCTATGGAAATAGATTTACCATTCTTTATGGCATCATCCTTCATTTTCAATGCATCATCCAGAGAGTCAGTCCATGTATCGAGATATTTATCCTTTATTCTTCTTTCAATAGCCCATTTCCGGATCTCTACAATAATTGCCACTCCGTCATTCATTGTAATAGCAAGGGGTTGTGCACCACCCATCTCTCCAAGACCGGCACTTAATACCCATTTCCCTTTCAATGTACCATTATAATCTTCCGCGACAGCTCTTAATGTTTCATAGGTCCCCTGCAGGATACCCTGTGTTCCAATATATATCCAGGAACCAGCTGTCATTTGTCCGTACATGGTTAATCCCTTGTCTTCCAATTCTTTAAAATATTCATATGTTGCCCATTTGGGTACGATCAAAGAATTAGCTATCAGCACCCGCGGCGCCCATTTATTGGTTTTAAATACAGCAACAGGCTTACCTGATTGAATAAGCAATGTATCATCTTCATCCATTTTCTGCAAGGTTTCAATAATTTTATTATAGGATTCCCAATTTCTTGCAGCACGTCCCGTTCCGCCATAAACAATAAGATTGTCGGGGTCTTTTGCAACATCGGGATCAAGATTGTTCATGAGCATACGCATGGGAGCTTCTAATTGCCAATTCTTACAACTTAATTTTGTTCCGTGAGGAGCATGAATTATGTGTTCCGTCATTTTTTCCTCCTATTTTGTATTATATCAAAAATCCCTTAATTTTCCAAAACATTAAGAGTAATATAACGATTAAAAAATTAATGAGCCAAGCGGCAATAAAAGGGGACATAACACCACTTGTTCCAAGGGTTATAGAAAAGCGAAAAATTGTAATATAGACTGTAATAATAAGAAGCCCTAATCCTAAAATACCGGCACCATTATCTCGGCGAAATTTTATTGCTAATGGAAATGTAAAAATGGGAATAAAGAAAATAAATAATGGAAAAGCATATCGCAGGTTTAATTCTACAAGAAACTTAACAGGTCTTTTACCTAATAATTTTAATTTTTTGATTTTGTTTACCAATTCATTAATGGAAGAATTCTCGGGCTTTACCTTGGTGGTATTAAAGAGTGTAGGGTCCAAATTAAGGGGTAATATCCTGTATTTGAAGCGTTTTATTTCTTTTACCAATTCATTATTGATATCTCTTTCAATATAATCGTTTAATTTCCATTTACCATTACCAATATATTTCGCACTTTTTGCATCTATTCTTTTTAAAGGTGTAAGGTCCTGATTAAGGAGAATAATGGTTGGCGTTTCAATAGTTTTTTTATAAGAATTATAATACTTTGAATAAAGATAATACTTATTACCCTTTGAAAAAACAATACCGAGATCCCGTTTTCCCATTTCCTTAAAAAATCTTAAATTCCCTTCGGTTAAATCAATATGATAGATCCTATATGCGAGGTATTTATATTTTGGAGCAATATAGCCATAATTAAAAAATGTTATTACAGTCATTAAAAAGGTAAATACAATAATAGGCATAACAAATTTCAATGGCCTTATACCTGAAACTTCCATAATAATAATTTCATTATTCCGACCCAAATTTAAAAATGAAAGTAAAATAGAGAAAAAGAATATATATGGTAAAAGACTATTAAAAATATCAGGGAAACTGTATAGATAATAAAGTGTGATCTTACCAATTCGGAAATATCTAATATTGTTAACCTTTTCCATAAAATTCCCAATGACAAAAAGTATATAAAAGGCAAATGTGATAAGTAAAAAATATTTAAGGAATTCTTTAAAAACATATTTCTGAGTAATTTTCATAATTTTTCTAATTTCCCTAAGAATAATCTATATGTTAAATGAAGATCCTTAGCAAAATTAGTATTATGGGTTACAAGAATAAGCGAACTCTTGTATTTTTCAACCATATTTAATAAAAGGTTGAAAACCTTTCCCGCATTTTCATTGTCCAATTCACCTGTGGGTTCATCTGCAAAAATTATCTTAGGATCATTCATTAAAGCCCTTGCTATTGCAGCTCTTTGTAATTCCCCGCCCGACAATTGATTGGGATAATAGTCCTTTCTTTCATAAACCCCTACATCGCTAAGTAGTTTTTTTGCATATTCCGTATTTTCTTTATTTGTTTTAATAAAATATGGCAACATTACATTTTCAATAACTGTCAATTCAGATATTAAATAATGAAATTGAAAAATAAAGCCGAAATGTGTATTTCTTAAGCTTGATAACCGATCATCCGACATGTTGTTCATTTCCATATCCCCATAATAGACCTTGCCTGAGGTTGGCGAATCCAGGCTTCCCAATACATGTAAAAGTGTCGACTTTCCCGAACCTGAAACACCAATAATGCCAAGTGATTGCTCGGATTTTATATTTAGGTCAATACCACGAAGGACCTTTAGTTCACCTTCGTTGGGTAGGGGATAGTATTTATGTAAGTTCTCGCACTTCAAAACTATTTTATTCATCTTTAATTGCCTTGATCGGGTCTAATCTTGAAGCCCATGCTGACGGGATAAGGGAAAAGAGTATGGTAATCGCCATTACTCCAACAACAATGAGAATGAAATCGGGCCATAATTTAAATTGTACGGGTAAAATGTCAATATAATATACCGAACCGCCGCCCGGGATCTTTATATGAAATATTTTAATTGCCAATACGATCAATATACCAATAGTTGAACCCATAACTGTTCCCATGGTACCCATATATATCCCTTGAAGTAGAAATATTTTCTTTATACCGCCCCGTTTTATACCCAATGATCTTAGTATTCCCACTTCTTTTTTCTTTTCCTGTACCATCATTATAATGGTAATAATAATATTTATCCCAGCGACAAGTACAATGATAAAAAGTATGAGACCCATTACAAATTTTTCCGTTCGAAGAGCTGTGAAAAGATTGTGGTTCATATCTATCCAATCTCTTAAGAAAAGATTTTTTGGAAGTTTCTTTGAAAGCTCTTTCATTACACTTTTTGTTTCATAAACATTTTTTACCTTTATATAAATTGCAGTGGTAGAATTTTCCGGTTGTTCAAATAATTGATCAAATCCTTTTAAGGTGGTATATAGGAAACTTTTATCATAATCATACATTCCCGTTTTGATAATGCCTTCCACTCGTAATCTTTTTGTTTTTGGGAAAATAGAGCCATCGGGCAGGACCTTTATTTTAGGTGAAATAACTGTAATATTGTCACCTAATGTGGCATTCAATGAAAAGGCAAGTTCTTCACCCAATATAACTCCGTCATCAGTAAGTTTCTCAACATTTCCAAGCACCATGTATTTTTTAAATTTTATAACATTTCCAACCGTTTTCTTATTAACCCCAAAAAGAATACCTCCATTTACAGAATCATTATTCCTGATCATGATCTCGCTTGACGACACAGGAGAGATACCAATAATCTCTTTATTACCCTTGATCTTATTTACAACCTTCTCATAATCATGAATGGAGCCAAAAAGTGAGCTTAAATAAATGTGAGCTCGTGTACCTATGACCTTGTCTTTTAGATCACTGGAAAAACCGTTCATAACAGAAAGGATGATGATAAGTGCGGCAACTCCCACAGTTATACCAATAACAGAAATATTAGAAATAAAAGATATATATCCTGTTTTCCCTTTTTTGAAGAATTTATTTGCTAAAAAATTATGATATCTCATATATTATTATAACATTTATTACTTCATTGTCAAAATTTTTTAATAGGCTCAAGTTGCGGTTTTGACACATTCTGCTTTTTTGCAAAAAGATAAAGACACGGAGAGAACCTTCTATAAAACTCCATTTTTTATTTTGTGGTTATATACACGCTATTATTTAACATAAAAGTATTCATGCGTTTGAATTAATATATTAAAAATATAATTTGACATAATCTTATGAAATTCTTATAATAAATTATGGGAATTGAAATTCTTTTTTTAGGACTTATTATTTTTATTGCATATCTTTTTACGATAATCTTTGAAAAAACAAAGATCCCGGAAGATATTCAGGAAAATATCTCATTATATTATGGGTTCTTGACAACCCTG
>CAYVPX010000003.1:0-7060 GCA_964453935.1 uncultured bacterium
CCGCCTTGCGGTCCATTCGTGGTGTAAGGTAAAAGGATTTATGCTATTGTGTTATGTGCAAAGAATTTATTAAATGGAGGTGCTCTTGAGAAGAGACGAATTTTCAGAAAAGTATTTAACTAATGGGAGAATACGTGCTAAAGAAGTCAGATTAATTGACGAAAATGGTGAAATGGTGGGTATTGTGACTCGAGAAGAAGCGCTGAGACGTTCTCGAGAGGCAGGTTTAGACCTGATTATGGTAAGCGATGGGAAAGATTATCCTATTTGCAAAATTTTAGATTGGGGTAAATTTAAGTATGATCTTAAGAAAAAAGCCCAAAAAGCAAAAAAAAATCAAGTGAAAACAGTTGTAAAAGAGATCAAATTCAGTCCTAAAATGGAGGATCACGATTATTCTTACAGAAAGGACAGAATTATTGAATTCCTTAAAAAAGGCTATCATATTAAAGCAACTGTATTTTATAAAGGCAGGACTATTTTACACAAGGAAAAGGGTTATGAAATTTTGAATCGTTTGATCAAGGAATTGGAAGATTATGCAATAATTCAAAAGGACCCTGAAATGAAAGGAAGAACACTTACAATGTTGTTTATTCCAAAAAAAGGAGGAAATCATGAAGAATAAGCTTAAAACACACAGAGGTGCAAAGAAGAGATTTAAAGTAACCGGTACTGGTAAAATAAAGATCCATCATGAGAATAAAGGTCATATCTTGACCAAAAAAACCTCAAAAAGGAAAAGAAGATTAAGAACCCCCAACGTCCTTTCAAAAGAATTGGTTGGAAAAATTAAAAGACTTTTGGGGAAAAGGTAAAAGGAGGCAAAAATGACAAGAGCGAGATATTCTGTCCCAAGACACGAAAGAAAGAAAAAAGTTATGCAAAAAGCCTCTGGTTATAGAGGATTAAGATCAAGGGTATTTAAACGAGCAAAAGAACAGGTCAATCATTCTTTAAGCTATTCTTATATTCATAGAAAACAAAAGAAAAGAGATTTTAGAAGATTATGGATCAAAAGAATTAACAATGCTCTGGAACAATTTGAAATTTCATATAGCAGATTTATATACGGTCTAAAATTGGCAGAATTGGACATTAATAGAAAGATCTTATCCAATATGGCAATTGAAAATCCGCAGGAATTTGAAAAAGTCGTTAACAGAGTTAAGGAGGTACTTTCTTCCGTAACTAAATAAATTAAATGACAAAAAAGAGAATTTCTCCGCCACTTCTGATCGTAATTATTTTCCTGATTACCATTATGAGTGGAAGTGTGCTCTTAATGTTGCCATTTTCTCACCATGGGAAATTATCCATAACTGATGCGGTTTTTACGGAAACATCTGCGGTTTGTGTGACTGGCTTGATCGTTAAGGATACAGGAAGGGATTTTACCCTTTGGGGACAATTAATACTGTTGATATCAATACAATTGGGTGGTTTAGGGATTATGACCATTTCAACCTTTTTTTATCATTTGATCAAAAAAGATATTTCTTTAAGTAATCAGCAGGTTATAAGAGAACTGGTAGCAAAAAATGATTTTTTTGATATTGCAAACCTTGTTATAAAGATAGTAACATATACATTTATAATTGAAACTATTGGAGCGCTGCTTTTTGCAATAAAATTTATTCCACTTTACGGCTGGGGTCATGGTACCTATTATTCCATATTCCATTCGGTGTCTTCATTTTGTAATGCCGGCTTCTCAACATTTTCCACGAGTTTGTCTCATTTTTACAATTCTCCTTTGGTATTGTTGACTTCTGCATTTTTACTTATATTTGGTGGATTGGGTTTCTTGGTGTTATATGAGCTTTTAGAATTAAATATTTTTAAAAAAAATATTAAGGTAAAGATCAAAAAGCTGTCCGTACAAGCTAAAATCATGGTGTCAGCCACGCTTTTTCTTCTTGTTATTGGTGCTATTTTATTTTATTTTTTCGAAATGAAGAATACCCTGAAAGGTTATTCGTTAGGTAACAAAGTCCTTGTCTCATTTTATCAATCTGCAACACCACGAACAGCAGGATTTAATGTTGTGGACATGGGGCATGTGAAACCCGTAACACTTCTTCTCAATGATATTCTAATGTTCATAGGTGCCGGTCCAGGCTCAACAGCGGGTGGCATTAAGATTACTACTATCATTCTTCTAATAATGGTGCTTTTCTCTTTTATACGGGAAAAAGATAAAGTGGTAATGTACAAAAAAACGATTCCGCCCATTATTGTGTTCCGTGCTGTTTCAATTTTTTTATTTGCTATATTTTGGGTTATTATTGCTTATTTTATTCTTTTGGGGACTAATTTTCATGTTCCTATTAGTCAAAATCAAGATGTATCGCAAAGGTTGCTTTTCGAATTGATCTCTGCTTTTGGAACAGTAGGATTATCTACCGGAATAACTCCATATTTAAACATGATAGGGAAACTATTGATCATTGTAACTATGTTCGTTGGTAGATTAGGCCCAACACTCATTGCTTTAACAATACGAAAAGATATGTTCTACTCGCAAATAAGTTATCCGGAAGAAAGAATAATGGTAGGTTAGGAGGATTTTATGCAAAGGAAATTTCTTGTAATTGGGTTAGGCGAGTTTGGAATATCTGTTTTAAAAACACTATCGGAATATCATTTGGAAGTACTTACTATTGATAATGATCCTGAAAAAATACAAATGGTGCAGACCATTGCAACTAATGCTGTTGTAGCGGATGCTACCGATGAGAATGCCTTAAAAGCTATTGGAGTAGGTAAATATGATGTTGCAGTTATTGCAATCGGTACAAACCTTGAAACATCTGTATTAATATCCATGCTTTTAAAGGAATTGGGTGTTAAAATGGTCGTGGCAAAGGCGGTAACCAACCTTCAAAAAAAGGTCCTTGAAAAGATCGAGGTGGATAAAGTTGTCCTACCCGAGGTAGAAGGTGGGAAACGTTTGGCTAATTCATTATTAGGACCTAATATTTTAGATTCTGTTGAATTTTCGGATAAGGTAAAGTATATAGAATTTAAAACCCCGCAGAGTTTTGTAGGTAAAAGTATTGGCGAGCTCAAGATCAGAAATAATTATAAATTAAATATTATTGGAATAAAACATGAGGATACAAATATCGAATTTCTTTTGGAAGCCGAAACAAAGATCAAACAGAATGATATTTTAATGGTTATCGGGAAGATAGAAAATGTGATGAAATTTCAAGAAAAAGAAAAAATTTCTTGAAAAATAATGAAAAAATAATATAATAAAAATATGAAGGCAATAAAATATGTTTTTTTATTACTCATTTTAATACAAGCAATGAAATGTAATGTTCCAATAGATCTCAGAACGCCGCAAAGTGCAATGGATACATTGGTAAAGATTTCCAATGTCAACAACATTGAAGAATTCAAGATGATGGAGTATAAAAAATATATTAACATTTCCGATGAAGCAATAAAAAATATCTTTAAGGATCTTAATTTCAATTATGTTACCATAGTTTCCAAAAATTATTCATCAGATAAGAATGTTGAGAATATAAATACATTTTTAGTGAAAATAGTGAATAAAAAGACGGGGAAAAAATATTTTTATCAATTTTCATTTACCGACAAAGATGATCTTTGGTATTTATATAAAATTAATAAAAAGGAGTAGATATGAAAATAAAAGTGCTATTTTTATCATTGATTATTTTTTCATTATTTGTGGGATGTAGTAAAAATTCAGGGAATCAAAGTGTTTTACAAATGCTTGCTGCCAATCAAAAAAATCAATATGGCGAGATTATTAACGGGTTGGAAAAGATTTCAAAAAATCCTTTCCCCGAAGCCATTCCGAAAATTATTCCGTTGCTGGCTTCGGAAAATGTGAGAATTAGAGAAGCTGCTATACGTGCATTAAAAGTATATGGCGCAGAGATAATACCGGATTTAGTTGATAATATTTCTTCAAACAATGACAATGTAAAAAATGCATGTTTAACTCTTTTGGAGGATATTGGTAAACCGGCGCTTCCTACTATGAAAACATTATTGAACAATAAAGATGATATTATAAAAATGGCTGCTATTCAGGTATTAGGAGATATAGGTGATAGCAGCGTGATCGTTGATCTTTCAAATCTTCTTGATTCGAAAAATCCCTCCATTGTTATATCTGCTGTTGTTGCCTTGGGAAAATTGAAAGCTAAACCGGCAATAGGAAAGATTACTCAATTGTTAAGTTCAGATGATCCAAATGTTAAAACCGCAGCTGTTCAGGCATTGAGAAATATAGGCGACCCCTCTGTGGTACCTTTAATTATTGCCAATATTAAAGAAACTGATGATACGGAATATTTATTAAATGCCTTGCAAACCATTGAAATATTATCAAAAGGTCATTATAAAATGAGCTGGGCAACCGGTATTTTAACAAGTATCTTCAATTATGATAAGATCGATTCGAGGGTAATGGCTGATGCCGCTTATATGATGTATAAAGCCGGTAAGGTTGACGGGATCATGAACATAGAACAAAACATTAAACGCGGCGTTTACTATAATTACCCGCTCATTATGGCATATTTTGTTGATGTACTTAGCAAATTGGGTAAACAATCACACGTCGTAGATACATTTAAAACGGTATTGAAGCATTATCAGAATGACTTTGTTTCTGCAAAGATCTATGTATCAATGTATAATTTCGGGTATAGAGCCTATAAAACAAAGATTCTTGCTATTGCCAATAGTGATGATGAACAAGCAGTAAAAATAGCATTGGATGCTTGTGTAAAAAATAATTTTACTGAGATATGTAAAGAATTACCCGCTCTTGTTAAAAAGCCAAGTTTTGCTATCATTCAAAATGCTATTGAAACAGGCGGGCATTTTCAGTGCGACTCTTTAATCCCATACTTTGAATCTGTTTTTGGCAAGTCAGATTATAGTTATGAAATAAAAGACATCATACTCGAAAATATAAGTAAATACAAGAAAGCAAGTGCTATGAAGGTGTTGAAACTTGCGTCTCAAGATAGCGATGTTTATGTTCAATATGCAGCAAAAAAGATACTTGAGGGCATGCAGTAAAGTATGATATTTAAAAAAAATAAAGGAAATATTAACCAAGAACAATTTGATGAATTTATAAAAGCACTTAATTATGAAGATGCATATAGTTTACTCTCCCAAAGTAAAAATCAATTATCTAATGAAGATCCCATCCTTTATTTTTATTATATTGGTCTAAAATATCTTGTAGAGAAAAAATTCTGGGATGAGGATATGGAGCTTCCGGGAGAAGAATATCTTAAACAATATCAATTCTCAGGAAAAAATGAACTTATCTTGGGCATTTATATTTACCTTTACAAAAAAGATGCAAAATATATTATTGCTCTGATGGATGTTTTTGAATTGTTCGGGTTATATGATGATATTCTCAATTTATTGAATGAAAAATTTAAGAACTCCAATGATCCTGAGGTACTAAATAAATACGGTTTCATTTATTGGCAAAAAAAAGATTATAAAAAGGCATTGAATTCATTTAAAAGGTCACTTGTCTTAAAGCAGGATCCCATTGTTTTTAATTCTATGGCTTTGTTATATAATGATCTTGGAGATCAGACACTGGCAGAAAAATATTTTAAAGAAGGGTTGAAACTATTTCCCGATGATTTTACACTTCTTTCTAACTATGCTGTTTTACTATTTAATCTCGGACTCTTCGATAAATCCAATAAGGTTGTAAAAAAGATAAAAGAAAAAGGGTTGGGTATGTCTTTTCTACACTCCGGTCTGGGTAAGGTACTTAAACCCGAATATGAGATTGATCTTGAGAATGAATTAAAGCGGGAACCTAAAAATAATTCACTCGTTCTGGAGATAGGTAAATACCTTTTAAGAAGAGGAGAGATTGAAAAACTTATTGAATTTCTAAAAGTAGAAATGAATAAGGGTAATGAATCACCCAAAATATTTTCGCTTTTGGCATATGCTTATTATTATAAATTTGACTTTAAAAGCGCAGATAACGCTATTAGTCAGGGTTTATCTAAGTTTAAGGATGACATTACACTATTGATCACTATGGTCTCATTAAATATACATAGAGGAAATTTAAGGAATATTTCTTCTGTTTTGAAAAAGATAAAGGAAGTTGATCCCATGTATATCGAGGCATTGTTCAATGTTGCTATGCTTTTGGAGAGTAGTAACATGTTTAGAAAGGCAAAGATGTTCTACGAGTGGTATTTACAGGTTTCAGACAATGAATCCACGAAGCAAGTAGCACAATGGCATCTTGATGTAATAAATTCAAAATTGCAGATAAAAAAGGAGGAGAAAGCAGATGAAGAATATTTCTGATTTTAAAAAATTTGATAATCTGAGTAAATGGAAAGATGATGAATTAAATCAGTTCTTAAAGTATTTTGAAGAAAGACAATTCAAAACAAATGAAATTATCGTGGCTGAATCCACCGAAGGTCAGGAAGTTTACTTGCTTGTCGATGGTAAAGTAAGGGTAGAAAGAGAGGTCATGGGTGAAGAGCAGACATTGAAGATCCTTGAAAAAGGAGAATTTTTTGGAGAAATGTCCCTTTTTGATAATTACCCAAGATCTGCTACTGTGAGATGTTTTGAAGATGCACGACTTTTGCTGATGAACAAGGCGAATTGGGAAAAATTAAGAAAAGAAAATCCAAATATTGCAATGAAATTCCTTGAACTCATTATACAAACATTATCAATGAGGTTGAGGCAGACAAATAAGAATTTGGAAATCCTCTCACTCTGGCTTGTTTGACCTCATTTCATAAATGGTCAAAAAGGTATTCTCTGCTGTTTTAATAGAGAAAAAACGGGTAGCTAAATACAGCTATTTACTGAAATTCAATTCATCGGTTAATATAACGCCAAAACCCGGGCAATTTTTTTTGGTTTCAATACTTGAAAATCCCACTTTTTTAAAGAGACCAATTTCGATACACTACTATTATGATGATCATAGACATTTTAATCTGCTCATAAGACCAAAGGGTAGGGGAACAAAGAGTATAGTTAATGCTAA
>CAYVPX010000003.1:7160-17859 GCA_964453935.1 uncultured bacterium
CCCGAACTTCTAAACATAAGCTATGCTTCTTTTGAGCGCAGGATGGCATGCGGAATTGGAGCTTGCAAAGGATGCTCTATTAAGGTGAACGAGGAATTCAAATATGTTTGCAAAGACGGTCCTGTTTTCAAGATGGCACATGTGGAAATATTATGAATCTTGATATAATTGTAAAGGGGCTTAATTTTAGAAATCCAATTCTCACTGCATCCGGCACATTTTCAGAGGATCATCTTGAATTTTATGGTAAGAACCTGCCATATGGTGGATTGGTGCTTAAAACATTCACATACAAAGAACGTTTGGGAAATAGCGGTAATAGATTATTGGAAATCCCCAGTGGGATGATGAACTCAATCGGATTGGCAAATCCCGGAATAGAGAACCTTAATCTTTCGCCTTTTAATTCTTTGGACACTATCAATATTGTATCTATTGCTATAAATGAGATTGAGGAAATAGAATTATTTAAAAAAATTCTGAGGAAGAATAAGGTAAAGATGGTGGAACTCAATTTATCATGTCCCAATGTGAAAGAAAAAAAGGTTATCAATGATTTTAAAAAGAAAAAGGAACTTTTTACACAGATAAGAAATGAATTGAAAGATATTATCCTCTTTGCCAAACTTTCATATTCTCAGGTCAATAAAGGAAATATAAACATCATTGAAGAGTCGGGGTTTGATGGGATGACACTTCTGAATACAATCCCCGGAATTGAAGTGGATATTGATAAAAAGGATTTTTTCTTTGATAATAAGATTGCCGGTATGAGCGGTGGTTTTTTGCTTCCCATGGGATTGGAGAGATTATATTTTGTAAAGCAGTTGACAGAGCTTCCCCTCATCGCCTGTGGGGGAATAAAAAATTATGAGGATGTTTTAAAATACATCTTCATGGGTGCTCATTTAGTCGAGCTCGGTTCTGTTGTCTTCAACGATCCCATGTTACCAAATAAGATATTAAGTGACCTCAAGGGTTACTTAAAAAGAGAAAAGATAGGTGATATAAATGAATTACGGGGGATACTTTTAAAATGATAGATAATGTTTTTGTAGCAATGGATTTTTCAAGGTATGACGATTTTTTGGAAAAGTATAATAAGATCAGGAATGATTTTCAATGCTTTAAAGTGGGATATGAGCTCTTTTATTCGTGTGGTGAAAAGGTATTAAAGAAATTGAATGAGGATAAAAAGATCATTTTTTTGGATCTCAAATTTCACGATATAGGAAATACAATGAAAAAGGCATTTTTACACCTTGTAAACAGCAGTAAGTTTCACTATCTCACCGTTTTTCTTGAAAACAATGAACGAGATCTAAGGGAATTGGCAGAACTGGCACATAATAATGGAGTACGGCTTCTGGGTGTTACATTGCTTACAAATATTGACAGGGATGATGTAAAACTTCTTTATAACCATAAAAATACATATGAGATCATTCAAAATAGGGTTAAAATGGCGGAAAAAGTGGGTTTTGACGGTTTAATCCTGTCCCCGCTGGATATTTCTAAATTAATAATAAACACAAGATTGCTAAAGGTAACCCCAGGGATCAGATATGAAGATGAGGAAAAAGATGATCAAAGGAGAAGGGCAACACCCAAGGAGGCATTTAAACTCGGTGCGGATTTTCTTGTTATGGGAAGGTCGATTTTTAAATATGGAGTGGATAAACTTTTAAGGAGTTTGTAATGGAAAGAGAAGAGATATTAAAAATTTTAAAGGATAGTAATGCTTTACTCACAGGACATTTTAAACTTGCCTCGGGAAAACATTCCAATAGATATGTCCAATGTGCCAAGTTATATGAAAATCCTGCTGTATTTCACAAAATTACGAAAGAGATGACCGGACTCTGGTCCCATGTGAAAATAGATAGGGTAATTGGTCCTGCAATGGGTGCAGTGGTCCTTGCTTATGAGCTCGCATATCATTTAAAAGCCAAATTTTCCTTTGTTGAAAGACGGGATAATATTTTGCAGTTAAGAAGGAACTTCCACATAGAAAAAGGCGAACATATCCTTTTATGTGAAGATGTTATAACAACAGGCGGAACATTAGTGGAATTGTTCGAACTTTTAAGGGAATATGATGTCAAGATCGTTGGGGTAACATCCATTATCAACAGAAGTAATAAGGAATTTTTCAACAGTTTGCACTTCAAGAGCTTGATAAAACTTGATTTTGAAACATACGACCCAGACGAATGTCCCATGTGTAAAGAGGGAGTTCCCATAACTATCCCTGGAATCAAAGCGTTGTAGAAAGACAGTTGAGAATTGACAATTGAGAATTGACAGTTAAAAAAGCAAAAGTCATTGCGAGAGAATGAAATGACCATCGCAATCTCATTTCATTCATTTCTGTCATTCCGTACTTGATACGGAATTCAGTTATTTGAGTTTTGGGGTTTGAAGTAAAGAAAAATCATAAATAATAGTACGATAGTTCCAATACTATGGTACTAACTGGAACGTAAATCCTTCTGTATTGTACTATATCAATTTAGAACTTAGTACAATAGTTCCAATACTATGGTACTATCAAAATCAAATTGCCAATGGACAATTAAAGTAAATGAAGATGCTGGGTTCCTGTTTTCGCAGAAATGAAAAAGAAGTAAAAGCAGATTTTGTTAAAATGTCAACCCTGTTGATATATTATCTACAAGGTCAATCTCATGTCTAACAATCCTGTAATGTAAGCAGGGATGAAAAATATTTTTGTTTTATTGTAATTTTCCTCTCTGTAAATTGTCGGTGTAATAAAAAATGCCTTCTTCGGACTATATTTTTCCAAAAAAGAAACAAACGAACGGGTAATTTTTGGTCTTAAATCTTTAATACCCTTGATTTCAACAGGAATTATTTCTTTTTTCCCTTTAATAATTAAATCTACTTCTGCACCACCTTTTGTTCTCCACCAATAAAGTTTATAATCATCAGATATCTCTTTTATCATTTCTGCGATAATTGCATTTTCAAGTAAACCGCCAGATTGAGTATTATAATTTTCTCCCAAAATAAAGTTTCTTAAGCCTGTATCAATAAAATAAAATCGAGGAGCTTTACTAAGTTCTTTTCTAATGTTTGTATAAAAAGGACTTAATTTATAAATTATAAAGGTTACAATCAAAATATCTTCAAATTTTTCTATGGTTCTAACATCTCTTCCAAGAGTTCGTGATATTGCTTGTCTATTATAAATGCTTCCTATTTCAGAAGCAATGAGCTGAACATAATCTTGAAATTTTTGATAATTTGCTGCGCTTATAAATTCGCTAACATCCCTTTCCAAATATGTAGAGAATAATGATGAATAAAGCCAATCTCTTCTACTTCGAGATATAACTATTTCAGGATAACCTCCGATTATTACATATTCATTCCATAACGAAAAAAGCCGATCACCATATAAATTAATCAATTCTTTTATTTCTTTTATTTCATATTTACGAATTCTATCATCGGGTAGTTGCTGCTTTGCTTTTAGAAATTCTAAAAATGAAAAAGGATATAGTGTGAAATCAATTTTTCTTCCTGTAAGATGCTCTTTTACTTTATCCTTTATTCCAAGAATTGAAGAACCGCTTATGATGACTTGTATATTATTTCTTGAATCATAAATCTGTTTTAACAATAGTCCTGCATTATCAATCCTTTGAATTTCATCAATAAATAAATAAATTTTGCCTTTTTGGTCACTTTCTTCTTTCAACAATTTCATAAATTTTTTAGTATCGGCAAGTAATGTGTGAAGATCAATAAAATCCATAGTAGCATAATTAATATTTTGTGAAGGAACTTTATCTATAAGAAGTTTTTGAATAGCCCACCAGAGAAGTGAAGTTTTTCCACTTTGCCGTGGTCCATAAAGAGCAATGATTTTTCCGCTGTTTATTACATTGTAAAAAGTATCACAAAGTTCCCTTTTTACAAAATTATCCGGAATTTGCTTTTTAATATCGTTATCTTTCCAGTATTTCAGGTTTATTCTTTTCATTCGCACACTCCTATGCTATTTTAACCTTACTAATTATACATCATAAATGTTATTTTGTCAAGGTTGTACGAATTTCAACTTTTTGAACCTTTCAACGAAGAAATGGAATAACCACAGAGCACTAATCCAGTTGAAAGTTGAGAATGGAGAATTGACAGTAAAATATAATGCACCGTTGTAGGGGTCGTTCGTGAACGCCCCATTTAGAGTTTGTAGTTTGGTGTTTGTAGTTTGGAGAAAGAGATCCCTACGCAATTTTCAATTGCTCTGGATGACTTTTACTAACCTCTAACCTCCCGCCTCTATTTTCTAATGATGACTTCGTCACCTTTGACATTTGACAGAAATTGGGATAATTATCTTGTTAAGATATGATCCAATACCAATTTATATACTGGAAATTTTTCAATAATTTGTAATTATTCAGAAAAATAGAAAATATTATTTAAATATATCCTGAAATATTGGGATAAAAATAATGGCACAAAAAATGCCACATAATAAGTAGATTATAATGGATGTTATCTTATTGACTTTTTGGGAAAAATTTATTATAATTTACAAGATAAAATGAAAAAACTGGGGATGGTCTTATTTCTTATTATTTCCGTATTTGTATATAGTGAAGAAGTTACTGTTCAATATGAGACAAAAGAAATATTTAAATACATTGTTTACGAAGGCTTTTACGACTCAAAAGATGCAGCAAAAACTAATATTTCAATATTGAATGGAATTGGAGTAAAAAATCTGAAGATTGTTGAAAAGAATATCAAAGGTGTGAAAAAATATGGAATATTTGCAGGTGAATATACAAGCTATACAGAAGCATTGAAAAGGGTAGGTCTGTTAAAGGCAAAACGATTTGGCGGTGTTATTTACAAAAGGAAAATTATTAAGAAAGTTCCCGTAGTTATGAACAAACAAGAAGCCGAGAAAAAGAAAACACTACCACTAAAAAAGCTAAAAAAAATTGTTAGAAAAAAAACTAAAAAAAACAAAAGATCCGTTTACGCGCGATTATCGAAAAATCGAACCACAAATATTCTCATAGGTTCAGGATTTACGCTTCTTTTTGAAGGCCTCTCCTATTATTTCTATTCAAAGGCAAAGAATTCTTATGACAATTATAAAAATGAAACTGATCCATATATGATACCCAATAGGTGGGATGAAGTGGAACTTAATTCAAAAAGATACCAATCCTGGATGTATTTGGGCGCAGGCAGTGGATTATTCACTGTTTATCAATTATTCTATGTTAAATCCAGACCCAAAAGCGTGCTATCACTAAATTTGATACCAAAAAAGGAAAATTTATGTTTAAGTATGTCGTTGCATTTTTAATAGTGCTAATCACCTTATTTTCTTGCAGTTTTGAAAGGAACAATCCTCTTGACCCGGGTTCAACCTCTGCCAATAATTTCCCTTCAAATCTGTCTATTTCTGGGTTAAGTGATTTTTATGATTATGGGGATACTGGTGTTCTAACCATTAATGCAAGTGATCTTGATGGTGATAAACTTACATATTATTGGTCAACAAACGGTGGAAGTTTTGCAGTATCAGACAGTCAAATAACCATTTTTACGGCATACAATGTTTACGGTGATTATTATATTAAATGCAAAGTAACCGATGCGAAAGGCGCATACAGTATAATATCAAAAAATATACATGTTGGAAAAAGTTCATCCGGTATTCTGACTTCCAATGAGGTATGGAGTGGAAATCATAATATTACCGGCGATATCGTTGTTCCTTCGGATAAAACCCTGACAATAGACAAAGCAAATATTACCATTAGTAGTTCGGATGCAAATAATTTGGGGAGTGATATAAATAAGATCGAGATAATTTGTTTAGGTAATATAGTGATAACGGGTGATACAACGAATCATACCATATTTTCAGGAACTCTTCATAATAAAGGGGAATGGTCCGGTATTCAAACAGCAGGCAGTTATACCATAAATTATTTAACAATAAATGATGCGGATACGGGATTGACCGTAAATAGTAACGGGAGTATTAATGATCTGCTCTTTGATAATTGTAACAGCGGGTTTTCTGTTGAAGATTCAACTGTTTATTTGGAGAACTCTCAATTTTCAAATTGTACAAAGGGCATTTATATAATGAACGGTTATTTGACATCTTATTTTAATGTATTTAGTTGTGATAATGGAATTTATATTTCAAGCGATTCCAACGCGGATCTCGGAGATATTTCCAATGCGGATCTTACTGATGACGGAAATAATTCATTTCTTTGCAATGACAAAGATATTCTTAATTTCAGCGGGAATGCAATAAGTGCTGAGAACAATTGGTGGGGAACCACTGATTCCGGAGCAATTGATGCTAAGATTTATGATGATGAGGAGAGTAATAATTCATGTGGAAAAGTAGATTTTACGAATTATTTAAATTCACAGCCTTAATCCTTTTACTGATCCTTTCGGTAAATATTTTTTCCGCCCCTGCAATGGAATGGGGAAGAATGGCTGGTGGAAGCAATTCAACAGAAGCGCAAAATGCACCTGCACATTATAGAAAAGATGACGGCATTCCAATTGATTTTACCGTCATATTAAAAGTCACAGGAGATCCTTCACAGAGAATCGATACATTTGTTGCAACATTATCAGTTGGTTCTACTTTCACCATACCATTAGGAGAAGCAAAAACAAAAAGAGTAACAAAACTCTATCCGGGAAATGTAAAATATCTTTATTGGAATGTAACTCCTCCTTCTCTTGGTGGTTCAGAGCAAAATTATGCCAATGCTCTCCAAATTGATGCAACCTATTATATCAATGGAGTACCTCATATTCTTTCACCCATTTATAGAGATATTGATGTTGTTCAATCATTGAGTACAGGCCAATATCAGGTTACAAATAATGTTGTAGGCGACCTTTTACTTGGTGGGTATGTTGAGATCATACAAACTGTTGCTGTCACAGGTGGCGCACCAAATCAATTTTTGTGGGGAAATTTTTTAAATCGCTATGATACAGTTCAACTTGTTGATATAAAATCAGATTTTCCCAACCATCAAGATCCCCAAACCTATTACCCCAATCCAGTTGATGTTGGAACATATCACATAACCTATAAATTTTATATAAACCCGAGTTCAACATCGGATACTGTTTCTTTGAACAACTACTTTTTAGGTGATACGGGTCAATGGCGCACACAGGATTCAGCGGTTTTAGGCACAGGTTTACCCAATTGGTATATTTATCCAAGGGGTTTTGACGGTAAGATTACCGAATGTAGAAGCGGAATAGGTATTGCTAATATTCCAATAAGTGTTTACAGAATGGATAATACCATCTATGATACCAGGGCAAAGACCTTGAATGACGGCACCTATTCCTTCGGTGTTCAGGATACTGGAACCTACAAATTATATTTTAATGATCCTTCTCATCCTGATTATGATCCTTCCTATTCTTCTTATTTGGATGACAATGGAGGCGCAGGTTATTTTATTGATTCAAATGTTATTCAAACAGTAAATAACTGCTTATACCATTACAATTCCGGAGTTGTTTATTTTGACAATACTATTTACAGGGATGGAGATAGTATCAATGTAACTGTGGAAGATTCAGATTTGAATATTGATCCAAATATTGCAGAAACCGTTGATGTCCTATTGAGTTCAGATTCCGGAGATAGTGAAACATTGACACTGACAGAACTTGGTAAGGACTCCGGAATATTTTCTGCAAATATCACGGGCTTCATATCCGCTTTTACAATTCATAACGGGATATTGGAAGCTTCAAACGGAAATACTATCACCGTAGAATACCAAGATACTTCAAATTATAATGGAATACCTCAAAATTACTTTGATTATGCAAATATTTATGCTACAACCACATCACATCTTAATTTCACAGATATAAATGGTAATATTTTAAATACATATGCACTTGGAAATACGGTCTATCTTCAATTAGTTGATTATGATGAAAATGTTAATAATTCTATAAATGAGACAGTTGCCATCACACTTACTGAGGACTCTAAAAATGATACGGAGCATTTCACACTTTTGGAATCCACTCCGGCATCAGGAATATTTACCGGTAATTTCACCATGAACCCCACACCTGCAATACAAAATAACGGGATTATTGAAACCTATCCGGGTGATTATTTGAATATTTATTATATTGATCAAAATGATGCAACAGATACTTCGACAAATCGTGCATATATAATTGCGGATACAAACTCAATTTCAAGATTTACAGACGGAAATACCAAGGTCTATACATATATAATGGGTGAAGACAATGTCAACCTATATGTAAATGATACAGACCGAAACAGGAATACAAATATTAAAGATAAACTTCTTGTAACGGTCAATAGTTCAACGGATACAGAAAATTTCTATCTTGAAGAAAATGCTGTGAATTCAGGGATTTTTGTTAATACAAACTCAATTTCATTACAAACAGGTGGCGCATCCTATGATGGGATTGTAAATTGTACGCCCAATGATACATTAACCTTGACATATACCGATTTTTATAATCCAGATGATACCTCAACGGATTCGGTTTTAGTTAAGGATAAAACAATATCATCACTTGATTTCCTTGATTCGTTAAATAATTCAACCACCTTTTATTATACGGGACAGAATTTAAAGTTAAAGATAACAGATGATGATGAAAATGTTGATCCCAATGCTCAGGAAACAGTCAATGCCAAAGTCCATTCCATATATGGAAATGATACTGAAACACTTACACTTTTGGAAATGGGGCAAAATACGGGAATTTTCGAGAGTAATTTCATACCCATAAATATTGGTACTGCAAATCTTGAAAATGGTATAATGGAGGTAACATCAGGTGATTCTGTTATTGCCACATATACCGATATTACCGATTCAAGTGACAGCAATTCAAAAACAGTAGATATTATCTATAATCCAAATGCATCCTCCATTTCCTTTGTGGATTCATCAAATAATAATATTACGGGTTATGTACAGGGTGAGAATGTTTATATTTATTTAAGCGATGCAAATTTAAATATTGACAGTGGAAATATAGATACGGGTACGGTAATTCTTTATAATAATGACCATTCTGATACGGAGAGTATAATTGTTTATGAAACCGCTGCAAATTCAGGTGAGTTCAGGTCCAATGCAATTCCCAGCGTCTTAACATCAAGTGCAAATGACGGAGCAATAACATTTTTAAATAATGGTTTCATCTTTGCAAAATATACAGACCCAACCGATTCAAGTGATATTTCAATAGATTCCGCCTTTACGGTGTATCAAACAAACGCAACAATTGAACTTTACGATCATATTGGAGATATTTCAGATATTTTCTATTCTACAAAATATTTTACCATTTATGTTTATGATTATGATAGGAATCTTGATCCCTATAATAATGATACCGTTTCAGTAACAATAGTTAATAATGATATTAGTGATACGGAAACGCTTATTTTAACGGAAACAGGCATTTCAAGCGGTATTTTTGAAGGAATAATGAATATTGACAATGGACCCATCTTTTCTGAAAACGGCATATTATCCGGTTTTGAGGGGAATTTCGGCGAAGTTGATTATACAGACCTTTATCCGTCAAATAATGTGATAAATTCAAGTTTTATGATAAAGGACCTTACAGATAGTTTACTCTATTTCACCGATGCCTATGGTGCAGTTGTAAATAGTTATCATCTCGGTGAAAAGGCATACTTGAAATTGACCGATAATGACAGAAATAGGGATTATTCAAATATTGATACTATAACAATGACCATACACTCGCAAATTGCAGATGATACGGAAACAGTTGTATTATCTGAAACCGCAGTGAATTCAGGTATTTTCACACTTGACGGGATATTGACATCATCAAACAGTGCTGTTTCAAATAATGGCATTTTAGAAGTTGCACATAGTGATACCATTGTTGCCACTTACAAAGATGTTTATGATTCTGCAGATATTAATAATAGTATTGCCTATATTACAGACCTTGCACCGAAAATAAAGACCCTTCATTTTCATGGAAGCAATTTATCTGATACCTTTCCAGGGTCAAATACACTAACTTCAACAATTACAAATACCTATTGGACACAGGAATACGGATTTTCCGAAAATTTCACTCTTGCAGGTGTAATGACCGCTTATTTATACATATCAGCGGGTTCCAATACAACGGGGACAATTGATGTTTATCGTGTATTGTCAGGGGGTTCTGAGCAATTGATTGGCTCATCTGATAGTTTTGATATTTTGACCAATGTAACAGATTATAAGATATCAATTTTCCCGGCATTTACCGATCTTGTTGCAGGTGATAAGATAAAGGTTGTTTTGAATATGGCTTCATCTGTAACGGTAAGTTATAATTCTCAAACTTCAGACAGTCGAATTGATCTTCCCACAAATACCTATGTTCATATTGATTGGAGTTCGTCGGTCACCGCCTGCCGTGTGGCCTCGGGGACGCGCGCCATGCGGCCCGTGGGCCCCAGCCAGACCGCCGTGATGTGGGCCTTGGCCAGCAGCACGCCGTCGTCGCGGACCAGGGCTTGCTCGACCTCGCACTGCACCCGCCCCACCTTGCGCAGCGCCGCGCGGACGTGGAGCCGCGTGCCGATGCCGAAGGTGCGGACCAG
>CAYVPX010000004.1:0-17325 GCA_964453935.1 uncultured bacterium
TTTTTAAAATAATGGTATCAATGAAAGCAATTAATAAATATAGAAGAATAATGATGAAAAAAAATTTAATATTATAGTGATTATAAACATACTCCGATATTTTCTTAGGTATAAAAAAAGAAAATCCTGTTAATAACCCGAATATGAAACTTAAATGTGTAAAGTTTTTAATAAATATTTGATTTATTTAATATTTTATAATATAATCAGATATGAAATGTCCATATTGCTTTTCAACTAATTTAAAGGTTACGGATACAAGGAGTAAAGGTGATATTATAAAACGCAAGAGAAAATGTCTTGACTGCGGTGGTACATTTTATACCATTGAAATGATCGATCTCAGTGAAATTCGCGTAAGAAAAAGAAATAATAACTTGCAAAGTTTTCAAAAACATAAAATTATCAGTGGTATTAATAGAGCTTTTAACAAATTAGATATTTCCGAAGATATTATAAATGCAATTATGAGCAATATTGAAATGGAGATCTATAGGAAAAAAATCAATGTTATCTCATCAGAAGAGATTGGGAATATTGTTTTAAAATATATCAAACAAGTTAATGATATTGCATATCTAAGATTTCTTTCTGTTTATAAAAGATTTAATAAAATCGAAGAATTCTTTAATGAAATATCAAAATATATTAAAGAAAAAGGCAAGAGAAAAGGGTCTTTATAATTACTTAAAATAGTATTTAAATTTTTCTTTTGAACATCTTTTCAAACTTATCTTGGGTAAATGTTAGGTATGTGGGTCTTCCATGAGGGCATTGTCTGGGATTGTTACATTTAAAAAGAGAGGTAATAATTGACTTTATTAAAGGAAATGGCAACACCTTTCCGCCTTTTACAGCACTTTTACATGCAATCTGTTTTATCCAATCCATAAAATCATGTTTTTCCGTTAAGATAGAGCTAATAATTTCATCCACCTTTTCCTTTTGTTCCCGTTCATTTAACCAAACAGGAATGGCTTCAAATGTCATATTTTTCCTATTGATGGAAAAACCTATTTTTTCTAAGAACTCAATGTGATGTTCATTGAGAGATGCATCTATTCTTAAAGGGAAGAGCAGCTCCTGTGATAATATTTTCCCTATTTTATAAGCATTTTCTATTTTTTCAAATAGCACCCTTTCATCTGCTGCATGTTGGTCAATGATCATAAATATCTTATTTGAAACAAGTAGAACATATGTGCCGAATAAAGTTTCAATATATGTAAATTCCTTACCCTCTATGTTTATTGTCCTATTAAACTTATTGATATTCTCAGGATTAAACTCGGTAAATTCCTTCTTTTCCCCATGAGAAAATTCAAATTTACCTTGCTCTCCGGAGTTTTTAACCTCAAAATCCACATGTTCTACATTTACAAAATTATTCCCATTTACTTGAATATAATTCTTTAATTCCTCATAAATACTTGCAAAAATTGCATTCCTTATTTGAGATGGGAATAAAAATTTTACCTCTGTTTTTCTAGGATGTACATTAACATCTATTAGTTTCGCATCAATCTTAATATTGATCATACCCTGTGGGAATTGTCCCTTCATCAAAAATGATTCATATGGAGAAGAAAAATAATAGGTTAATAAACTATCTTTTATAATCCTGCCATTTACACTAATAAATATTCGTTTCTTATTTTTTTTATATGCTGCAATGGTTGAAACTACTCCTTTTATATTTATACCATCCGCCTCATAGTTAATGTCCATGAGATCGGTTTCCTTTACATCACCGAATATTCTAAGGAATCGTTGTCTTAATGAAGATGATTCCAGAAATATATTCTCTTTTCCGTCTTTTATTAATTTGAACATTATATTGGGATATGATAGGAAAAAACTCTGTAAATATTCTAATATTTTTAAATATTCGCTTCGCGGACTTTTTAGAAATTTTTTTCTTGCAGGCACATTATAAAAAATATTTTTCACTGTTATATTTGTCCCCACATTACCTCCCCGGGGGTGTTCGTCAATAATCTTACCATTTCTTAATTTTATCATATATCCCGTTTGCTCATTTTCTGAGCGGGAATATGCTTCAATTTCACAAACAGATGCAATGCTTGGCAGGGCTTCTCCTCTAAAACCTAATGAGGTTATATTATCAAGATCTTCTATTTTATCGATCTTACTTGTGGCATATCGTTTGAAAGCTAACTTTAGATTACTTTTATTCATACCTATGCCATTATCAATGACTCTAATTAAATCCAATCCGGAATTTTGCAGCTCAATAATGATATTTGTTGCACTTGCATCAATACTGTTTTCCAACAATTCTTTTATTACCGAATATGGCCCATCTACAACTTCACCGGCGGCGATCTTATTAATAAGATTTTTATTTAGCATTTTAATTTTCATTTTACAACACCTATGAGATACTTAAAATCTTTTTCAGGCAGTAAGAAGGTTAAGCCAAATTTGAATATTGGAGCATAGATGGTATTATCAATAGTGAGGTTCAATCCTGCATATTTGAAAAAATATCTAAAAGCAAATCTAAGATTCAAATTACTAATACCATTATTCCAATTATATGTATCAATTCTAAAATAAAGATCCTTTCGGAAATAACCAAAGCCCAATTGAGGGGTATCCCTGTAAATACCACCTGAAAAAAGAAAATTATGAACAAATAAATTCAAATTTGCATTAAGTAATGCAGTATTATTAATATAACTAAACCCAAAATGATAGAAACGCTGTGTATTCGGATAAAAATCAATTCCCAATGATCCTTCGAAATTTTTCAATGTGTACTGCGAAATAAGATCTCCTTGCCAATTAAATTTAACATTTTTGCCTTTATTTATATAATTTTCTGCTGTTTCCGTTAGATTATTTACTTTTTTATAAAATTCATCACTGGTAAGAAATTTCCCCAATGAACCCTTACCGGATTTTAGATTATTGACAATAGGTTTGGTATCATTAAAAATTTTATTAAGATCATCTAAAGAGAGGTTTAATTTATCAATAGATTTTTTAATGGGGATTTCATCCATTAGTTTATTTGAACGTTTAATCAGTGCGTTTCCCTCAACGATCAAGTTTTCAAGGGAAGAAGACATCTTATTTAATGGGGCAAGCATAGCATTAATTTTTGGAAAAGCACTGTTTAAATTTTTATCAAGATTGCTCAATGCCTGATTTATTAGATTTATGCTTTTTTCAAACTTGCTCAATTTGAGGGAAAAATTATTCATATTAAATATCAGATCCCCTACACTTACTGCATCCCTGCCGATAAATGGAATTTTACTATTTTTATCCTCAAAGAAGCCATATGCCAATTCTTCATTTTTTATCTCAATATAATTTTCTCCAATTATGCCAAGTGTATTTATATATACCCTCGCTTTTTTTGCAATTTTAATACCTTTTTCTATGGTGCATATAACACGAGGATGACCCTGGAATAAAAACACTTTTTTTACCTCTCCCACCTTTACGCCGGATATTCTGACAGGGGCACCTTTATCCAACCCGCCGGTATAATTAAAATCTACAATTATAGAATAACTTTTTTTCTTTATCCTATAATTAGAAATAGTAATAATCAGCCATGTTGCTATTGAAATAATCGCAACAGCAAAAATGCCTATTTTTAATTCACTACTCATTTTTCCTCCAATATGGTATCAATTGGTCCTTTTATACTACCTTTTATAAATTGTTCTAAATACTCATTTTTATAATTGTGTAAATTATCAGTATCCGTCAAAGCAACAAGTTTACCCCTGTACAATAACCCAATTCTTTGAGAAATTTTAATAGAGCTTTTAACATCATGACTAACAATTATGGAAGTGATATTCTTTTTTTTATTAAGATCTATGATCAATTTATTAATAACCGATGCCGTAATTGGGTCCAGACCGGTAATAGGTTCATCATATAAAATGATACTTGGATTCAAAGCAATAGTCCTTGCTAATGCAACTCTCTTTTGCATACCTCCTGATAATTGGGAGGGAAGTTGCTTTTCAATCCCTTTCAACCCCACTTCCATTAATAATGCTTCAACTTTTTTTGCAAGGGACTCATGTGTTTGATTTTTTAGATGTTCTCTTAATTGAAATGCAACATTATCAAATACATTTAAAGAATCAAATAGTGCTCCATTCTGGAATAACATTCCCATTTTCTTTCTTATCTCTATCCATTCCTTTTCAGAGGCATTGGTTATATCTTCACCATCAAAAATTATCTTACCTGAATCAGATTTCATTAAACCGATGAGTAGTTTTATGAAAACCGATTTACCGACACCGCTTTGACCCATTAACGTAAATATCTCTCCTCTATTAAAAGATATTGAAACATCATCTATGATGCTAATATTTCCAAAAGTTTTACATAAGTGCTCTGTTCTTAATATTTCTTCTACCATATAATTAAATTAAGGACATAGTCCCATAAAAGTATCCATTCCATTGCAATAACAACTGATTCCATTGTTGCTTTTCCAACACCTTTACTCCCACCACGAGCATAAAACCCTTTCCAACAGCCGATCCAAGCAATGATCATTCCAAAACTCAAACCCTTTATGATAGATGCTGCAAAATCCTTGAGCGTAATATCTGAAAATGCCTGTCTAATAAATGTTACTGAATTTAATCCTAATACATATTTCCCAACGAGTAATCCACCGATAATTCCAACAAAATTTGCCATTATTACAATACCTATCATTGCAATAGCTGCCGACAAGAATCGCGGGGAAGATAGATATTGAATTGGATTGACACCCATTGTGGTTAGAGCATCTATTTGTTCTGTAACTCTCATAGTTCCTATCTCCGCAGTCAAAGCAGCACCAACACGACCAGCCATAACAAGACCTGATAGGACAGGAGCTAATTCTCGAATAAGCGATAATCCCAACGAGCCGGGACAAATCGATTCAAGGTTATATATTTTTAATGAATAGTATAATTGGACAATGAATATCATTCCCACAAAAGCAGAGGTAATAAGAGCCACGGGAAGTGTTTCAATTCCAATTTTTTCCATTTGTTCTATGAACACTTGTTTTCTAAATGGTTTTCTAAATGTCCATTTAACAGTTTCAGCAATAAAGATGGATAATTCCCCTACTTGTTCAAAAAAGTGTATAAAAAAATCTATAATGATCTTAAATATTATCATTAATTAAAATTAACTCAACTCCTCAAATAAAAATTTATATTTGTAAAATTCATATTTTACAAGACCTGTTTCCCCATTCCTGTTTTTTTCTATACTAACATTAACATTCACAACCGGTGCATTTTTATCTTCCTTTTCATTATCTTTAAGCTCGTTCCAAAGGAAAATTACTATATCAGCATCTTGTTCCAAAGCTCCTGAATCCCTTAGGTCAGAAAGTTTTGGTGCTTTATCTTTCCTATCTCTCTGCTCAATACTCCTGGAGAGCTGGGATAAGGAAATTACCGCCGTTTCCGTTTCACGTGCAATATCTTTTAGCTCACCGGAGATCTGTGTTATTTCCCTTAGTCGTGTATTCATAGTTTTATTCGGCTTTATAAATTGTAGATAATCAATAAAAACCGCATCAATATTATAATCATGCCTATACTGCCTTGTTAAATTCTTAATATCATCAATTTTTAAATTACTTTCGTCCACTATGAGTATATTTTCAGCATATTTTAAAACAGTATCCATTGCAGTATTCAAAATTTTACCAATATCCGCGCCTGGAAATTTTTCTTCCAAAGCGGAAAGGTCATTTCTCATGATCTTTGAAAATGGAATTTCAAGTGTCATTGAAAGATACCTGCCTATGATCTGAAAAGCAGGTTGTTCTAATGAAAAGAAAAGTATTTTTTTACCTGCCAAAGCCATTTGTTTCATTATGTTCAATGCAAATGTTGTTTTACCCTTTGAAGCCCTGGCACCAATTAGGACAAAATTCCCCGGCATGAACCCGCCGCCCAATTTCTCATCCAATAACTCATATTCTGTAGGTATAAAATTGTTTTCGTATGTCCCTTCAATAAGTTTCTCAACAACATTTTTCTTAAAGTCAACCACCTTATTTCCCAGATTATATTCTTTTTTATTGTCAATGGAGAATTTTGAAACATCATTGAAATTTTTGAATATCTCATCCAATATTTGGGAGATCTCCTTTTGTTCAAAAGAATGTTCCATTATCATGCGATTTTTTGCTATTATCTTCCTATAAACAGATTTCTCTTTAATGCTGTGAATATAGGTATCAATATTGTGAAAAAAACTAGTGTTTGAGATTATATTTGTTAATGTTTCCTCTCCTACAAGGTCAAATGTTTCATTCTTTATTAAATAATCTCGAACATCACCTATTTCTATGGAATTCCCTGTCTTATAAATATTTATAATTGCTTCAAATATCAGTCGGTGCTTCTCTATAAAAAAATCTTTGACTTCCAATGAAGAGATAACATTCGTTATTATATTTGGTTCTAAGAAAATACTGGAAAGTACAATTAATTCTGCTCGTTCATCATATGGCAGGGTCTCAATGTACTTAATTATCTTCTTCTGTTTCTTCTCTTGACTTTGATTCTTCCTCATTTAATACTTGCACTTTTATTTGGGCTTCCTTCCCAAATTTTAATTTGATCTTAACATTAAAAATACCCGTTGTTTTAATATGTTCATCTAAAATAATACTATCTTTTGCGATTTTAAAACCCTTTTTCCCCAATTCCTCGGCAATGTGTTTCTCTGTAATTGAGCCATATAAAATATTTTCATCATGAGCTTTCGCATTGAAAACTATTTCAAGCCCATTGATCTCATTTAAAAGCTGGTCTTCGTTATCAATCTGTTTCTTTTCTTTCTTCGCAATTGATACTTTTTCCATATTAAATTTTTTTAAATTTCCGGGAGTATAGACAAATGCGATCTTTTGCGGGATTAAATAATTTCTCGCAAAGCCGGCTTTAACATTGACTACTTCTCCTCTCTTTCCCATTTTCCCATAATCTTTAAAAAATATTACTTTCATAGATTAACGCCCCTTTTTTGTTTTTCTTTTATGCATTGTTGAATCATAGGGTAGTAAAGCCATATATCTTGCACGTTTAATAGCAATTGTCAATTGTTTTTGGTGGTAAGAACATGCACCGGTTATTCTTCTTGGTAATATTCTTCCTCTTTCAGTTATGAATCTTTTTAAAGTTTCAACATCTTTATAATCTACTTTTTTCAAACCTTTTGAACAAAAAAGACATCTTTTTCTTTTTTTTAACATTTTATTTCTCCTTATTGATTTTCTTCATTACTCCAGAGGTCGTCAGTGTTTTCATTTTCATTAGCTTTCTCATTATTTGCACTGTCTTCGCTCTGAATATTTTCCTTGTGAGTTGTTTCCGGTTTATGATAATCATTATTATAACCCGAAGATTCTTCTAAGCTCCTGCCCTGTCTGCTAATAAAGCTTAAACGATCAGCAACAACATCTAAATATGACTTCTGTGTACCATCTTGTGTAGTATACTTATTTTGAGTTAATCTCCCTTCCACAAAAATATTAGCACCCTTTCTTACATCCGTCATTTTTTCAGCCCATCTGTTCCAAGCAGTTACTCTAATAAATACCGCTTCTTCCTTTTTAGTGGAAGGGTCCCCATAGGAACCAAACCAAACCCTATTAATTGCAATTGTAAAGTTACAAACTTTAACATCATTGTTCAATGTCTTAACTTCCGGATCAGCAGTTAAATTTCCACCTAACAAGATTTTGTTCAAATAAAAACTCATGGTCTACTCCTTAATCATCTAATAATACCGGCATATATCTCAATACATTATCATCATATTTCAGCATTTCATTTAACTTATTGTTAAAATTTGTAGATGCTTCATAAGAAACGGTAATATATATACCTGCATTTTCTTTTTTTATGCTATATGCCAAAGTTCTTTTTTCTATTATGGGGTCATTCAAAAATTTTCCATTTGTTTCTTCAATCAAACTTCCAATTTTTTTAATATGTTTTTGTACCTCATCCTCAGCTAAATTTGGTCTTAAAATAAGCATCAATTCGTATTTACTAAGTTTCATATAACCTCCTAAAAAATACTATTTTTAAAAAAATCCACTATTTGTACCCATAGATGTGTTCTTGCTATCAATGGAGCAAAGACCAATGAAACTATGGACATTAATTTTATTAATATATTCAAGGATGGACCTGAGGTATCTTTGAAAGGATCACCCACGGTATCCCCGACGACAGCAGCTTTATGAATAGCTGTGCCTTTGCCGCCGTATTTACATTTACCGCTTTCAATAAACTTTTTGGCATTATCCCAAATTGCTCCGGCATTGGACATAAGAATTGCATTCAATACACCTGAAACAGTTGCACCTGCAAGCATCCCTATTAAAGCTCTGGGTCCCAAGATAAATCCCACAAATAAGGGCGTTAATACAGCGAGGGTAGCAGGCAAGACCATTTGCCTCAATCCGGCTGAGGTTGCAATTGCAACACACTTGTCACTGTCGGGCTCAGCCTTTCCTTCCATCAATCCTGTAATCTCTTTAAATTGTCGCCTCACCTCAATTACCATTTTAGTAGCAGCATATGAAACCGCTTTTAATGTTAATCCGTTAAAGATGAAAGGCAGTAAACCACCTATAAATATACCTATCAATACCAAAGCAGAATTTATGGTAGGATTGAATGAGGGATTTTCATGGATAATTGTTGTGGAGAAAGCGTTCAAAAGAGCCAAAGCTGTTAATGCAGCAGAACCTATTGCGAAACCTTTTCCAATGGCAGCCGTTGTATTTCCCAATGCATCCAATTTATCTGTCCTTTTTCTCACATCTTCACCAAAATCTGCCATTTCACTAATGCCGCCGGCATTATCCGCAATTGGACCATAGGCATCAACTGACATAATTATTCCGACAATTGAAAGCATGCCCACTGCAGAAATTGCAACACCGTAAATACCTCCTGCTAAAAAGGATACCGATGTAGAAATTACAATAATGATTATTGGGAAGATAGTTGAAAAATTTCCCCATGCATAACCGGAAAGAATATTCGTTGCTGCCCCGGTCTGAGATTCTTTTGCCACTTCCCGCACAGGTTTACCTGATGTATAATACTCAGTGGAAATTCCTATGAGCAAGCCACTAATAAGCCCTGATAAAATAGGCCAAAACAATTTAAAGTTCCCTGGAGATAACCATTTCACAATAAAAATAACACCAATAATAAATAGTGCACTTACAATCCATGTTGCTAAATTCAAAGCTAATGCAGGTGATTTTTTTGAAAATATTTTAACAAATATAACACCGAACATAGAAAAAAACAAACCAATTGTTGCAATAAAAATAGGCAGCATCATTAGAGTTTCTTTATTCCCGAGGAAAGCTGCAATTGCCATTGTTGCAACAATTGAACCCACATAAGATTCAAAAAGATCTGCACCCATTCCGGCTATATCTCCAACATTATCTCCAACATTATCTGCAATAACTGCGGGATTTCTCGGATCATCTTCCGGAATACCTGCTTCAATTTTACCTACGAGATCTGCACCAACATCAGCTGATTTTGTAAAAATACCGCCACCAACCCTTGCAAATAAAGCAATGGAAGATGCACCCATGGCAAAACCATTTATTATTAAGGTATTCTTTGTCAAAAAAAGAACAAAAGCGATGCCTAAAAGGCCTAAGCTTGCAACTGCAATCCCCATAGTAGAACCACCGGAAAAAGCGGTTACAAGTGCCTCTGAAATTCCCTTTTTTGCAGATTCTGCGGTGCGAACATTGGATAAAGTTGCAGAATTCATTCCAATATAACCTGCCAACATAGAAAAAATACCACCTAATAAAAATGCTAAAGCAGTATAAATACTTATTGCTAACCAAAGAACTACAAAAACAGAAGCAATGAAGATAGCAATAATGGTATATTCTTTTTTGAGAAATGTCATTGCTCCGCTTCGGATTTTTTCCGCTATTTTTTTTGCGGATTTATCCTCCACTTTGATTTTTAAAATTGACAAGGTATTAATTATCGCATATAAAATACCTAATAATGCAAGTCCCATGGGAATAAGCAGCAACTTATTCATAGTTCCTCCTATTGTATTTTGTTTGAGCTTTACTTACTCCAATATTAATTATATCATAAATTGCATTTTTTGCTATCTTAAATATATTTTTTAAACTTTTCAATTCATTTAAGGTAAATTCTTGAAGAACATATTTTGCAGTATCTTCTTCTATATTTTTTGATACACCAATACGGACACGAATGAATTCATCACTATTTATTGTTTCTATAATCGATTCCAAACCTTTGTGCCCTCCGCTGCCACCGGATTTTTTTATCCGAATTGTTCCCAGGGGAAGATCCACATCATCGTGACAAACAATTATATCCTTTTCTGTTAACTTATTCTTATCTATAAAACATTTAACCGCTTTTCCACTTAGATTCATGTATGTGAGAGGTTTAAGAAACCCGTCAATATTAGAAATCTTCGGGTAAAAATAACTATTGCATACCTTTTTCGGCTTTGTGATCGGTCTCATATGATCAATAAGCATAAAGCCGACATTATGTCTTGTTTTTTTATAAGGTAATCCAGGATTTCCAAGACCGATAACATACATTTATTCTTCTTTCTTCTTAGCTTCGCCGCCTTCTTCAGTTTCAGATTCTCCTTCTTCGCCTTCTTCTCCTTCAACCTCTTCAGCTTCTTCGACAGTCTTTGCTTTTGCAGGTAAGCCGATAAGAACAACCGTTTCATCCAAAGAACTTAATATTTCATATTTCTCATCAATATTAAGATCTTTTACCTTAATGTATTCTTCTAAATTGAGGTTTGTAATATCAACATCAAAATGTTCGGGAATATCACTGGGTAGACATTTTATATGAAGATCTTTTACATATTGCTCAACAAGACCTCCTTGACTTATACCGATAGCCTCGCCTATGAGAACGATAGGAATATTAACATCAATTTTTTGTCCTCTTTGAACAGCATAAAAATCAATATGTATTATTCTCTTTTTATAGGTATCAAACTTTACTTTCTTTATAATCGCCTCTACTGGCTTACCATCAATGTTAATTTCGTATAGTCTGCTTTCATATTCGGGAGAACGCACTATTCTATTTATAGCTATCTCATCGATGAGAATTGGCGTTGATTCTACCTCTTTCCCGTAAATAACCCCGGGAATTTTTCCTTGTTTCCTTAGGACCTTTACCTTTTTCCCTTTTAAGTCTCTTTTCATAACTTCAATCTTCTTCATTTCTTACTCCTTTTAAATAAATAAACTGCTTATGGATTCATTATTATGTATCCTTGATATCGCCTCTCCAAAAATAGGTGCAACATCTAATATTTTTAATTTTCTTATTTGTTCTCTCTGAAAAATAGTATTGGATACAACGATCTCGGAAATAGGAGATTCTTCCAATCTTTTTAATGCATCACCGGAGAAAACACCATGTACGGAAAGATATTTCACATCAATTGCTCCCTTTGCCATTAAAGCTTTCGCAGCATTGATAGCAGTTCCTCCGGTGTCCAATATATCATCAAAGATCATTAATCTCTTATTTTTAACCCGACCTATAATATTCATTACAACACTTTTATTTGCTGCATATCGGCGCTTATCAATGATAGCAATATCCTTTCCCATACGTTGAGCAATTGCTCTTGTACGAGCCACTCCGCCAACATCGGGAGAAACAAATAGATCATAATCTTGATGCTTTAAATACTCGTTAATAAAAATGGGCGCTGCATATAAATGATCAAGTGGAATGTCAAAAAAACCTTGGATCTGATCTACATGAAGGTCCATTGTAAGAATTCGGTTCGCACCGGCTTCCGTAATAAGGTTTGCTACCAATTTAGATGTAATAGGAACCCTTGGTTTATCCTTTCGATCCTGTCTTGCATATCCGTAATAAGGAATAACAGCCGTTATTCTTCCGGCAGAAGCTCTCTTTAAAGCATCTATTATAATGAGAAGCTCCATTAGGTTTTCATTTACAGGAGTAGATGTTGGCTGAATAACAAAACAGTCGCTACCCCTTATAAAATTAGGAATTTGTACAAAGGTCTCTCTGTCTGCAAAACGTTTGATCTCCATTGCAGTTAATTCTGTGTGTAAATAACCTGCAATATGCTCTGCTAATGGTTTATTGGCTGTCCCACTAAAAATCTTTAATTGAGTGTCATCATACATATTTTTCCACCTTTAGTAGTTGTTCTTTTGTATTAATTCCAAACAACTCCTCATTATTTTTAACAAGATACCCGCACACATTTTTACCTGAAAGATGAACAATTGACACTATATCTGTCAAGTAAAATTCTTTTTGGGTGTTATTGCTTTTTATTTCACCTAAATAATCTCGTAGAATATAACCTTCGGTATAAAATAAACCACCATTAACACGTTCAATTAGTTTTTCCTGCTCATTAGCATCTTTTTCTTCAACGATCTTTACTACTTGCGACCCAACCATTACAATTCGTCCATACCCAGCAGGGTCTTTTAACCGGAGGATGCCAACACTTAAATTACATTTATTATTTCTACTGAAACCGTACATTTCTTTTAAGGTATTGATCTTTAAAAGAGGAACATCGCCATTAAGAATAAAAACCTCATCATTATTATCAATAAATGGCATAGCACTTTTTACAGCGTCAGCAGTACCTAATTGTTTATCTTGATAAGCAAATTCAATATTTTTAAAATGTAAATTTACTTCTTTAATAACAGAGTCCCCTTGGAATCCTACTACTACGATGATCTTATCAAAGAAATCGTAAACATTAGATAAAAGTATCCTTATGAGAGATTTCCCCTTTATTGGAAAAAGCACCTTCGGTGATTTTCCCCCCATACGCTTTCCTAATCCTGCTGCTAAAATAATTCCCTTTTTCATATTATATAAATGGCTGGGGTGGAAGGATTCGAACCTCCGAATGGCGGCTCCAAAAGCCGCTGCCTTACCGCTTGGCGACACCCCAGTAGAGTCGTCTTAATAACATTTTTCGGAGCAGTATTTATTTCTTTTGGTATAAAAACAAATGAGGAACCACTCCCCGTAAGAAATGCAATTTTACTATTTTTCTCAATATTCCGGTAATTTTCCTTTAAATCCGGAAATACCTTAAAAAAAGGTAATTCCAAATCATTAAAAACAATACCTTTTAAATCAGTTAAAGAACAATTTTCAATAAGTTTTAGTATTTTACTAATTTTTTCATTTTTTGTCAAATTATTTTCACCATTTTTTCTTATATTATCCAAGGTTTCATAAATAATTTTTGTATTTGATGAACGATTCGGATAAAGAATATAAATGGTATCTTCACAGCAGATTTTTAGTGGTGTAATTTTATTTTGAAGTCCTTGAATCCGGGCTGCATTATTTCTTAGAAGAAAAAATGGAATATCTTTTCCAATATGATAAGCAAAGGAAAACAGAGTTTTAAGATCAGAAAAAGGATGAAAAAGGGATTGTATCAATTCTATAAAGGTAGCAGCATTGCTTGATCCACCCCCCAAACCACCACCAACAGGGATTTTCTTATCTATTTCAATATGAAATGGTTTTATCTTCTTTACCTTATTTACCCTTTCAAATACCTCAAATAAAATATTTCTTTTATCTGTGGGAACATTATAATTCCCCGAGGATGTTATCATAAAATGTTTCGCAATGCTAAATTTTAATGTGTCATGTAAAGCAATTTTTAAAAAAAGTGAATCAATTTTATGAAAATCACCGCTTTTACCTAACACTTGTAAAAAAAAGTTAATTTTACCATATGAATTTAATTCCCAATTATTCATGTTCTCTGACAATATCAGCGCCTAAGGTTCTTAATCTTTCCTCTATTTTTTCATACCCTCTGTCAATATGATATATTCTGTTGATCTTTGTATGTCCATTTGTAGCCAAGGCGCTTACAAGCAGCGCGGCGCCGGCTCTTATATCCGATGCCATTATAGGTGCTGCAACTAATTCTTTTTTACCGTGAATAATAATACTGTTCCCATCTTTTTTAATATCTGCTCCCATACGTTCCAATTCGGGAACCCACATAAATCTATTTTCAAATATTGTTTCGTCAATAATTGATACACCATTGTTCATTGTAAGCAAAGCACCCATGGGGGGCTGCAGATCTGTAGGAAATCCCGGATATGGTAATGTCTTTATATCACTATTGCCCTTCAACTTATTATATTCAAAATGGTAAATGCCATCTTCTGATAAAAAAACATTTGATCCGAGATCATTCAATTTTTTCCTAACAGCTGAAATATAATCTTCCGCATGCCATTCCAACTCTACATTTCCCTTGGTTGCAATTGCAATTATCCCGAATGTTCCGAGCTCTATTCTATCGGGAATAATTGAATAGGAAATATTTCTTTTTAGAGATGCTACACCTTTTATTTTAATAGTATAATTATCATATGAAATATTACCACCTATTTTATTTAAAAAATTTATAAGATCAAAGATCTCAGGTTCTTTTGCATAATTTGAAATTGTCGTTTCTCCTTTTGCCAGTACAGAAGCAATTATTAGGTTAGCTGTCGCACCAACGGAAGGAAAATCAAGATCGATCTCCCCACCTGTTAATCCTTTCGTTTTACCAACAACATTACCTTTCTCAATATGGAAATCAACACCTAATTTTTCAAAACCCTTTAGGTGCATATCGATGGGTCGAACACCTAATGAACACCCACCGGGGAAGGCAACCGTACATTTCCCATATCTAGCCAATAGCGGCGCCATCACATAGATAGATGCTCTCATTGTTTTAACAAGTTCGTAGGGAGCTATAAAATTCGTGATCTTTTCTGAATTTACAATTATACGGTGATCTTTCATTTCAACAGAAGCACCTAAACTTTTTAAAAGGGTCAGCATAGTTTTGGTATCTCTTAATTCCGGTACATTATTAATAATAATATTGCCATCCACCAATAATGCGGCAGCCATAATCGGCAATGCAGCATTCTTAGCACCATTAATCTTTATTTTCCCGCTTAAAGGTTTATTCCCATTGATGGAAAAATAATCCATTAATTCCTCTTTTCAGCAATTAAAACCCTTGGAGTTCCTCCAAGATCATTTTTAAAATCAATTGAGAAATACTTTTTAGCAAATGATTGTACCCCTTCTTTTTGCCCATCACCTATTTCTAAGAACAAGGAACCATTATAGCGTAATAAACCATTGGCTACTAAAATTATCTTTTTAATGATCTCCAACCCGTCACTACCCCCATCAAGGGCACTTTTAGGTTCATACTCGGCAATTTCCGGCATTAAATTTTTGATTTCATCTGTTGGTATATAAGGGGGATTTGAAGTAATAATATCGACATGTCCCACAATATCCTTTAATTTAGCATAATCATCATAAATGGACATTTGAATAAATTTAATTCTTCCTTCCAAACCATTTTCTTTGGCATTATATTCGGCAATTTCTAATGCTTCTTCACTTTTATCCATGGCATATATTGTAACCATACTTGAACTTTTTGCTATGGAGATGGGAATATTCCCACTACCGGTACCAATATCAAGAATAGAAATTTTCTTATCGAAGCACTTAACAATATGCTCAATAACGCTTTCAACCAAAACCTCTGTTTCAGGTCTTGGAATTAAAACATTTTCATTTACCTTAAATCTGAAATTATAAAAATCGGCATATCCGAGAATATATTGCAAGGGTTTTCTCTTCGCTCTCATGGACAATAATTGTTTATACTGGTCTTCTTTTTCTTGCGGGATAAACCCTTTAATATCCATATATAGCCTTAATCTGCTTTTTTTCAGAACATGAGACATTAATATCTCTGCTTCATATTTTGCAGAAACGATCCCTGCTTCCTTTAATTTTGCTTCACCATAATGTACCAACGATAAGATTTTATTTTCCATTTTTACTATAAATCTCCAATTTTTTTAAATTATCTTCAACGATGAGTTTTTCAATAAGCTCATCCAATTCACCACCTAAAAAACCTGCCAAATTATACAATGTAACCTTTATCCTATGATCGGTTACCCTATTTTGCGGAAAATTATATGTTCGGATCTTTTCAGATCTATCACCACTCCCGATCATTAGACGCCGTTTCGAGTGCATCTTCTCCTCTTCCTCCTTTTTTTTCATTTCATATAATCTCGCACGTAATATGGTCATTGCTCTCGCTTTATTTTGTATCTGGGATCTTTCATCTTGACATGTTACAACAATATTGGTAGGCAAATGCGTTATTCTTACAGCAGAATCTGTTGTATTGACGCCCTGTCCACCTGGACCAGAGGATCTAAAAATATCAATTCTCAGCTCTTCATTTTTTATTTTAAGTTCAACATCTTTTACTTCGGGAAATACTGCAACTGTTACAGCAGATGTATGAAGCCGACCTTGGGATTCTGTTTGAGGGATCCTTTGTACCCTGTGAACACCGCTTTCATACTTTAAATACTTATAGCTATATTTCCCATTGACCTTAAAAATTACTTCTTTAACCCCGCCAACACCGGAACCATTAAAATTCAGTACTTCAATTTCCCATTTTTTAGATTCGGAATATTTTGAATACATGCGGTATAATTCAGCAGCAAAAAGTGTTGCTTCATCGCCACCGGTACCGGCACGTATTTCCATGATTGCCTTTCTTTCATCTTCCTCTGTGGGTGGAATGATCTCTTTTACCAAAACATTTTCAATTTTTTGGAGTTCCTCTTTCAATTCCCATAGTTCCCCTTTTGCCAATTCTATTAGTTCAGGTTCGGTTCCATCTTCAATAATAGCATCATCCGAATCGATCTGCCTTTTTATCTTTTCATATTTTTTGTAAGTGGAGAGTATATTTTCAATAAAATTATATCTTTTTATGAGCTCTGTATATTTTTGACTTCCGACAATATTAGGGTCAGAGATATCCTTTTCTAACTGTTTAAATTCTTCCTGTAGATTTTCGACAACCTTTTCAAGGATCATTAATTCCTACTTAAGATTATATTTTTTCTTAAATTTCTCTAATTTACCTGCGGTATCCAGAAATCTTTGCTGACCCGTATAGAAAGGATGACACTCCGAACATATTTCTACATGCATCTCCTTTTTTATAGAATGGGTCTGAAATGTATTTCCGCACGCACAAGTTACGGTACATTCAACATATTTAGGATGTATTCCTTTTTTCATCTCAAACTCCTTTTATTAAATTTAATTATTATATCATTTTTTT
>CAYVPX010000005.1:0-17063 GCA_964453935.1 uncultured bacterium
ATGTATTGGGAATATGTGCTAATATTTTTGCCTATTTATAGGTGGAAGTTCCGTTCCATATCAGGTACGGAATGACGAAAATGAATAAGATGAGATTCCTACGGGAACAAGTTCCCTCTGAATGACTTTCGTATTTTTTAATTGTCAATTATCAATTGTCCATTGTCAATTATATTCTATGCTCCGTATTTATTGAGTTTACCTGAATGTGCTAAGAGCAGAGGAATTTCATATATGGCATTAATTCTTGAAATAGAACCGATTCGGCAATTTTTTTCATTAAATACCATATTATCCGCCCTTACATTTTGTGAAAATATCATTATGGGTACAGGATGCCATGAATGCCCTTTCATTGGGCAAGGCGTTGAATGATCCCCGGTTATTAACATTGTATCAGGATTTAATTTTATAATTTCAGGAATGATCTTATCAAATTCTTCGATGACATGTTTTTTGGCTTCAAAATTTCCGTCCTCACCATAAGAGTCCGTTTTCTTTACATGAAAAAAGAAATAATCATAACCTTTATTCCAATTTTCTTCCAGTGCTTTGGCAAGATCGATCATATTAGGACCAACATGCGCGAGTGTCATTCCTACTAAACTTGCAAGGCCTTTATACATAGGATATTGAGCAATGGCAACTGGGTTAAGTTTAAATCTTTCTTCAAAGGTGCGTAATCCCGGATCTCGAGCGAAACCTCTTAATAATATTCCATTAACCTTATCTCCTTTGATTCCGTCCAAGATATAATCAATAAGTTTATTGATCTTTTCAGCACTTATCTTTGCTTCGGGCGCTTTTTCTTGAACATATTTAAATGGTAATCCAACTTTTTGTGGATCTGCATCTTTTAATCTGAAATCAAGAGATTCATCTAATATTTCTAATACAAAACGATGTTCTTTAACCGTATAGACCTTTGCATTTAATTCTTTATAATTTTTAAGAAAAACATTTATCTTTTCACAGATCTTTTCATTTTCTTCAGTAGGGATCCTTCCTGCTCTTCTGTCAAGAACGATCTTTTTCTCATCTAATGTGCAGAAATTCCCTCTGGCATAAACAGCTTCCTTCTTCATGGTCAGACCGATACCTAATGCTTCTAAAACTCCACGGCCAATATCATTAATTAGCGGATCATATCCGAAAAGTGCAAGATGACCCGGACCTGAGCCCGGTGTAATTCCGGGAAATATTGGATCAACAAGTCCCAATGAAGAATTTCTTGCTAATTTATCCAGATTTGGTGTATATGCTGCTTCCAAGGGTGTTTGTCCCTCGGCTGTATGAATGTCTCCCAGACCATCAAGAATGATCTGTAATATTTTTGTTTCGGATCTCTGTACCAGTCTTTCTACAAGCGATATATCCATAATTATTCCTTTGGTTCTTCTGGTTTTTCTTCTACTTTCTCTTCTTGAGGTTTGTTCCCTTCCTTTGTTTTCTCAACTTTTGGTGCTTCTGCTTTTGTTTCTTCTTTTTCCGTATTCTCTACCTCTTTTTTCTCTTCTTCCTTTTGAATTTCTTTTTCTTCTTTTTTCTTTTCTTCTGTGGTCACTTCTTCTTTGACTTCTGGTTCTTTTTCCTCTTCAACTTTTAAATTTTCTTCCTTCATTTCCTCTGTCTTTTTTTCATTTTCCATTTTCAATTGTCCATTGTCAACTGTCTTCTCTTCTTCTTTTATTTCCTCTGTCTTTTTTTCATTGTCAATTTTCAATTGTCCATTGTCAACTGTCTTCTCTGCAGCCTTCTTTGGTGCTTTCTTTTTAGTGTCTTTTGGTTCATATTTTCCTGTTAATTCAATAATAGCCAATCTAGTAGCATCACCTGGACGTACTGAAGTTCTCATCACTCTAACATATCCGCCGGAACGTGAATTTAAAAATTCTATAAACTCATCAGAAAATAATTTTTGAAAGGCGTCTTTGGTTCTTAATACACTAATAGCTTTTCTCTTTGCAGCAAGATCATTTTTTCTCATCTTTGATAGGAAATTATCTGCGTATCTTTTCAACTCCTTCGCCTTAACAAGTGTTGTCTCAATTCTACTATGAACGATTAATTGATCAATAAGATTTCTCATTAATGCTTTTCTATGTGAAGCTGTTCTATTCAATTGATTCGTTTTATTTCTATTTCTCATATTTTACCTCTTTTTAAATTGCATACCTAAATACAATTTCTTTTCCTCTAATTTTTGCTCAATCTCCTTCAAGGATTTTGAGCCCAAATTCTTCATTTTCATTAATTCGTCTCGTGACATTGAGACCAATTGTTTGATCTTGGTTATTTTTGAGCTTACTAAACAATTCAGGGGCCTTTTTGAAAGATCTAAGACCTCTATTGATTCAGATAGGAATTTATTTTCTTCTTCTTCCTCTTTTTTAACTTCTTCTACAGGTTCTTCTTCCTCAAAATCAACAAGTGTGGTAAAAATATCTTTCAAGATTTTGGCACTAAATGGAATAAATATTTCTGCATTCTGTGTTTTATTATGCCATACCTCTATTGTTAATTTTTCAAAATTTCTCACTGTACCCACACGAATATCTTCATCAATAAGATAATTTACCTTTAAAATCGGTGAAAACAATGCATCAACAGGAATAAAGTTAACCGGTTTATTATCCGTTGACATATTATCCGATAGCTCAAAGCCAATCCCTCTTTTGATATAAACAGTGAAATCTACTTTTTCTTTACCTGTTACTTCAAAAATGATTTGATCTTTATTAATAACGGTAACAAAAGAATTATTATCTTCTATATCTTTTCCGGTAATCACACAAGGACCCTGTTTTTCAATATTCACTTCAAGTTCATCTTCATCCGTAACAAGGTTAAGTGACTTTAAGTTCATAATAATTTCTGTTGCATCCTGATATACACCATCAATACTGTCAAGCGGATGCTGAATTCCATCAAGGGTAAATCCGTAAACGGCATTACCCTCCATTGATGAAAGTAGAACCCTTCTCAAAGCATTTCCAACGGTGTTCCCATATCCTCTCATCAATGGCTCAATGGTGAACTTAATATAACCTTCATCCTTTTTGTTTTCTACTATCTTATAACCTTTCGGTAAGGTTAATAAAGACCAATTCATTGTCATATGTAAACTCCTTTTTATCTTGAATAATATTCTATTATCAAATTTTCTTGCAGTGTTGGGAAATATTTTTCTTTTATTTCTTCCGGTCTAGGAGGTTCTTGAAGATGTCCTGTCATGGCGTCTTTATTTAAAGTTAACCATTCGGGTACCTTTGACGTATCAATATCTTGAACCTTTTCAGGTAATTTTGTCTGTTTCTTTAAAACTTCTTTACGAAATTCAATAACATCTCCGACCTTTACAATATAAGACGGTATATCAACACTCTTTTTATTGATCATAAAGCTACCATGGGTTACCATTTGTCTTGCATGCATTTTTGATGAAGCAAAACCCAATCTAAAAACAATCATATCAAGCCTTGATTCCAATAACTTAAATAAATTTTCAGATTTTGTACCTTCTTTAATCTTTGCTGCCTTTTTAATATAATTGGAAAATTGTGTTTCAGTGATCAAATAATATCTTTTCATTTTTTGTTTTTCTCTTAATTGTACACCATAATCCGTTAATCTTCTTCTAAATTTACCGGTGGATCCTGGAACTCCACGAGATTTCTTAGTTTTTGAAAATTCAAGCGGACATTTTTCCGTATAGCATCTTTCACCTTTTAAATATAATTTGGTTTGTTCTCTTCTACATAATCTACAAACAGGTCCTGTATATTTTGACATTCTAATCCTCCCTTAAACTCTTCTTCTCTTTCTTGGTTTACAACCATTATGAGGAACAGGTGTAATATCCTCAATAAAACCAATACTTACACCTTTCGCAGCAATTGATCTTATTGCAGTATCTCTACCGGAACCCGGGCCGTTAACATAAATATTTGCCTTTTTCATATTTAAAGTATCTACGGCATATTGAGCAACCTTTTCAGCAGCTTTACCCGCAGCATAAGGCGTACTCTTTTTAGAACCCTTAAAACCGACACCACCGGCACTGGACCATGCAAGGGTATTGCCTTCAATATCTGATAATGTTACGATGGTATTATTAAATGTGGATTGAATATGAAAAACACCTTCCAAAATCGTTCCGATTTTCTTTTTCTTTTTAGCAACCTTACTTTTTTTCTTATCTTTTGCCATGTTCTAAACTCCTACTATTTCTTTTTTCTGCCGCCGATAGAAGGCCGTGAACCTTTATGAGTTCTTGCATTTGCCTGTGTATTTTGACCACGAACAGGTAATTTCCTCATATGTCTGATACCTCTATAACAGCCGATTTCCTTTAAAGTTCGAATATTCATCATAATCTCAGAGCGAAGATCCCCTTCAACCTTGTAATCATTTTCAATAATATTTCTGACTTTTTGAATCTCATCATCACTAAGATCCTTGATCCTCTTATTAGGATCTATTTTTGCCGAATCTATAATGGCTCTTGCACTTGTTATCCCAATGCCAAATATAGATGTTAAACCTACTGCAACCTTTTTATTCTTTGGAATTTCTATTCCTGAAATACGTGCCACTTATTCCTCCTATTATCCCTGTCTCTGCTTATGTTTGGGATTTCTTGAGCATATTACCATTACTACGCCCTTTCTTTTAATAATCTTGCAATACTCACACATTTTTTTTACTGATGCTCTTACTTTCATATTAGCCTCTCCTAATTATTCTGCCTTTTGTTACATCAAATTTACTTAATTCAACGATAACCTTATCACCTGAATTTAATTTGATAAAGTGCAATCTCATCTTACCGGATATGGTGCAATCAATGACCATTCCATTCTCCAATTTTACTCTAAATACCGTATTTGGTAATTGTTGAAGGACCTCGCCATCAACATAAAATTTATCTTCATTTTGCTTGATCATGCTGTTAATTTCTCTCCACCGTTCTTTCTCACAAGGAACATATTTTCCCAATGTGCAGATCGCTTATGATCTCTGGTTACAACTGTCCAACCATCAGCTAATGTTTTAACCTGAAAGGTCCCTTCATTAACCATGGGCTCAATACAAATGATCATATTCTCCCTTAGCGTAAAACCTTCATCAGGGATCCCGAAATTCGGTACCTGCGGTTCCTCGTGTAAATTTTTCCCAATACCATGACCAACATAATCCATAACAACACCATAACCATTCTCTTCAACATACTTTTGTATCTCAAAACCTAATGTGCCCAATTTCGTTCCGACTTTGGCATTCCTGCCACCTATCTCGCATGCTTCATGCGCAAAATCAATCAACCTTTGAGCAGTAGCATCATCCGAATCCACCAAATAACTTCTTGCCATGTCACTATACCGATCCTTATAGATCAAACCAAGGTCCAGCTTTAGTATATCACCCTTTTTCAGTTTTCGTTCCTTTTTAGGAATACCATGCACAACCTCATCGTTTAATGAAACACATGCAGTATTTGGAAAGCCGGAATATCCCAAAAACGCAGGTTTACATCCAATATTAATAATCTTATCATGAATGATCTTATCCAAATCATAAGTTGATATACCTTCGTGTATATATTTTTCGGTCTTTTTGAGTATTCCAAAGAGCAGGTGTCCTGCTTTTCTCATTATTTCAATATCCCTTTTGCTTTTTATTAATGGCATAATATCACCTCTTTTAATAAATCAAAAATAAACGTTATTTTACCATTTCCTTTAATTTTAGTCAACTTTTGTTCTGTTTTATAAAAAGATACAAGAGGTGCTGTGTTCTTCTCATAAACATTCAACCTATGCTGGACAGCAGATTCTTTATCATCTTCTCTTTGTATCAATTTAACATTACATTCATCGCATAAATTGTCGTTTTTAGGCGGTAATGTGATTAAATTATATACCTTGCCGCAACTTGGGCAAACACGTCTTGAAGATATTCTTTTAACAATAGTTTCATATGGAATATCAAAATATATAACACCGTCAATTGCAATACCGCTCCTTGCGGAGATCTCATTAAGATCTTCCGCCTGTTTTAATGTTCTTGGATAACCGTCAAGGATAAATTTCGTATCATTGGATATTGAAGTGAATTTCTCCAAAATTATCTCTTTCATCGTATTGTCATCAACAAGGTTTCCGCTTTCAATGATCTCCTTAACTTTATTACCTAATTCATTCAGTGAACGCACGCTTTCTCTAAGAATATCACCAGTTGAATAATGGTTAAAGCCAAATTCCTGAGAGAAAAGTTTTGATTGTGTTCCCTTTCCACATCCCGGGGGACCTAAAAAAATAAGGTGTCTTTTACAAATATCTTCCACCATACTACATATGCCTTGAACGAATTCTTCTCTTTGAAAATCCTTCGTAATGCCTCATTAAAAGATGCCCTTCAATTTGTTGAATCGTGTCTAATACAACACCCACAACAATGAGGAGGGAGGTACCTCCGAAAAGGAAACCCAATGACGGCGGGATTTTAAAAACTGCAATGATTATCTTTGGCGTAATAGCAATGATGGCAAGCATAAAAGCACCAACAAATGTTACTCTGTTTAAGACATCCTGTAAATAATTTGCAGTCTTCTTCCCGGGTCGTTTACCTTGAATAAAACCACCGTATTTTTTTAAATTTGTGGCTACCTCCTCAGGGTTAAAGATAATAGCCGTATAGAAAAATGTAAATAAAATAATAAGAACGAAATAGAGTATATTGTAAGCCCATGTATTCCAACCCAAATATGTATTGATAAAATTTCTAAACCCTTGGCTTTTTATTACTAAGGTAAATGAACTTGGGAACATCATTAATGATTGAGCAAAAATAATAGGAATAACATTGGCTGCATTTACTCTTAATGGTAAATAATTTCTACCCCCTTGAACAATCTTTCTTCCCTGTACTTTTTTAGGATACATGATGGGAATTCGCCTTGCACCCAAGGTTAATAGAACCGAGCCTACTGTAACAATAAACAGAATGGCGAGTAAAATAACACTTTTCCATACACCAACACCACCGGTTGCTATCATCTGTAACAATGCAGGGATCAATCTTGCAATAATTCCCACAAGGATTATTAATGAAATTCCATTGCCGATCCCTGATTCCGTTATAGTTTCACCAAGCCACATTAAGAATATTGTACCCGTAGTAAATGTAATAACAGCAAGGAACGTAAAAAGTGTCGGGTTTATTGTTATGACCCCGCCACCTGCAATATTCAGATTTTTGATCCACAAAGCGTAGGCAAAACCTTGTAAAATGCAGATAGCAACTGTGAGATACCTTGTGTACTGGGTAATAACCTTCTGACCTCGTTCGCCATCCTCTTGCAATTTCTTTAATTCTGGTATTACATATACTAACATCTGCAAAATAATAGATGCAGTAATATAAGGCATAATACCCAATGAAAACAGTGTAACCCTAAAAAACGCACCACCGGTAAACATATCATATAATGCCAGCAATGTATTTTTTGTTTGCGAACTCATAAAATTATATATAATTCCGGCATTTACGCCAGGAAGCGGGACATGTCTACCAAATCTAAAAACGATCAGTAGCAAGAAAGTTATCCATAATTTCCCTGTAAGCTCTTTTACCTTAAATACATTTTGGAATCCTTTTAACATCCATTACTCCTTTATTTAATCTCGCCGCCCTTGTCTTGTATCTCTTTTTCAGCACTCTTTGAAAAACTTATTTCTTTTGAAAATACTAATTTTTTCTCCAGTTTTCCATCTGATAATATCTTTATCAATGAAAAATCTTTCGGTGTAATAATTCCCTCTTTTAAGAGAAATTCCTCTGAAATAACGGTATTTTCATCAAATGAGTTAAAGTATGATGTATGAAAAATTACATGCTCTGTTTTCTCATGTCTCATCATATTTTGTTTTGAACCTCTTGACATACCTCTTTTAGGAACTTTTCTTTGAATAGGCATTTGACCGCCTTCAAATCCGATCTTTGATTTATACCCGGATCTTGATTTTTGCCCGCCATGACCCTTTCCAGAGGTCTTTCCACTACCGGAAGATGTACCTCTTCCAATTCTCTTTCTATCTTTTTTTGAGCCCTTTGCAACCTTAAGATTATTGAGTCTCATCTTTTCCTCCATCTGTCTTCTTTGCCTTTGGCTTTTCATCTGTTACTTTTACAACTTTTTTTTCAACTGGTTTCTTTACTTCTTTTTTTTCTTCTTTAGAACTATCAATTGTTTTCTTTGCTTTTGATTTTTCGCTTTTAGTTTTTTCTTTTTTCACTTCTTTAGAATTGTCAATTGTCAATTGTCCATTATCAATTGTTTTCTCTTCTTTTGGTTTTTCGCCTTTAGTTTTTTCTTTTTTCACTTCTTTAGAATTGTCCATTGTCAATTGTCCATTGTCAATTGCTTTCTTTGCTTCTACCTTTTTTTCAACGGGGGTTTTCACTACTTGTTTTTTAGGGGTTACTTTCTTTTCTGCTTTTTCTTCAAAGATCTCATAACTTACCATATGTATGACCTTTTTTACCATTCCCATTACCGCATCATTATAATTATAAGTTCTACTTTGACCTATCTTCTTTAGACCTAAGGATTGTAATACCTTTTTTGTTGTATTTTTTTCCCTTATTTTGCCTCTGATCATTGAAACTTTAATTTTCTTCATCTTTACTCTCCACTTCCTTAAATGTTTGCCTTAATTGCCATTTTTTATAAACAACGCTAATCTTTGTTAAGGCATCCATAGTTGCGCGGGCTATATTAACTTGTGAACCACTCGTCAAGGTCTTTGTAACAATATTTTTGAGTCCTGAAACTTCGAGAATGGCTCTAACGGAACCACCTGCAATAATTCCCGAACCGGGTTTGGCAGGTCTTAAAAGAACCCTTGCATTACCCCATTGTCCTATAATTTCAAATGGGATGGTCCCTTTATCATTAATAGGTACTTTGATCAGATTTTTTTTACCGGCATTAGTAGCTTTTCTCATTGCATCGGTAGTTTCATTTGCCTTACCGAAACCTACACCTACAGTACCATTAAAATCACCAATTGCCATAAGACAGTTGAAAGAAAATTTTCTACCACCTTTTAAAACCTTGGCAACCCTTGACAGTTTGATTATCTTTTCCTGATATTCACTTTGTTCTTCGTTTCTATTATTATATCTCCCCATCTTGTTCTCCTTTAAAATTCCAATCCGGCTTCTCTTGCCGAATCTGCCAGAGCTTTCACTCTTCCATGAAATATATACCCGTTTCTGTCAAAAACAACCTTCTTAACGCCCTTATCCTGACAAAGAACTGCAATTTTTTTACCTAAATGCTTTGCCGCTTCAATATTTCCACCGTATTTCAATTCTTTTTTTACATCCGGCGTTATTGTAGAGCAGCCAAATAGGACCTTTTGTGAATCATCATCTATTACTTGAACATATAGATTTGTAAGGCTTTTATAAACACAAAGTCTCGGCCTATTTTGTGTACCGTTAACGGTTTTTCTTATATGTCTCTTTCTTCTTGATCTTTTACTTTGCTTCATCTTCTACTCCCTATTAAGCATTGGTTTTGCCTTGTCTTATGGCAACTCTTTCATCAATGTATCTTATCCCTTTGCCATGATATGGTTCAGGTGGTAAGAAAGCCCTGATCTTCGCAGCATATTCACCAACTAATTGTTTGTCTATTCCTGAAATTTTTATCACTCCGGCAATTCGTGTTTTTTCAATACCGGGAATATCAATATCAGTAGCTTTCATCTGTTCTATTTTAAGTTCCTTTGGCAAAACTAATGTTTTTTTAATAAAATTAACATTCAACTCAAAATTATTGCCTTTGGCTTCGAGCTTTCCACCCTTCCATACCAATGCAAGTGTTTTAGAATAACCTGTCATAACACCGATAATCATATTATTGATCAGTGCTCTTGTTAATCCATGAAAAGCTTTCGTTTTTTTCAACTCATTCTCTCTATTAACTTTTAAAATATTATTCTCGATACCTACGGTTATTGCATTGGGAATGGCAAAATTCAATTGACCGTTCTTACCTTTAACTATAACATTATTATCCTTGAGCTCAATATTACAGCCTGCTGGAATCGTTATTGGGTTTAATCCTATTCGTGACATTTTACACTCCTTACCAAATATAACATAGTACTTCGCCACCAACTTTTGCTTGCCTACACTCTTTGTCAGTCAAAAGACCTTTTGAAGTAGATACAATAGCTAAGCCATAGCCGTTAAGTACGGAAGAAAGATCTTTGTAACCCGTATACATTCTTCTACCTGGTTTACTTTTTCTAATTAATTTTGTCATAAGGATCTTTCTTGTATGTTCATCATATCTTAAGAAAATAACAATATTCTTTTTATTATTCTGTAATTCCTGTACATTGTAGCTTTCAATATATCCTTCTCTTTTCAATATTGAAGCAATAGATTCTTTTATCTTAGAATATTGTACCTCTACGCTTTTATGCTCTGCCATTCCGGCATTTCTAATTCTTGTCAACATATCTGAAATTGGATCTGTCATTACCATAATATTCCCCCTTACCAGGATGATTTTCTTACACCGGGAAGTTTACCTTCCGATGCCAATTCTCTAAAGCATATTCTACACATATTAAATCTTCTCATATAACCGTGTGATCTGCCACATATGGGGCATCTATTGTATTGTCTTACCTTAAATTTTGGTGTTTTAAGAGCTTTTACTCTTAAAGATGTCTTAGCCAATTTTACCTCCTATCTCTTTTAAAAGGAAAACCAAGCTCTTTCAGCAATGCCTTCCCTTCTTCATCAGTTTTTGCAGTGGTTGCAATTGTTATATTCATCCCGTGAATAAATTGAACCTTATCAATATTTATCTCGGGGAAAATGAATTGTTCCCTAATTCCAAAATTATAATTACCTCGACCATCAAATTTATTAGGGTCAAAACCCTTAAAGTCCTTGATTCGCGGGGCAGCAATTGAAATAAATCTATCTAAAAATTCCCACATCATTTGTCTTCTCAAAATAACAGAACATCCTACCGGCATCCCATCTCTGAGCTTAAAATTTGCAATAGATTTTTTGGATTTATTTAACCTCGGCTTCTGCCCTGAGATTATTGCCATATTCTCCATAACAGTATCCAATATTTTTTTATCTTTGATTGCTTCTCCAACGCCTGCATTAAGAACAATTTTGGTTAGCTTCGGGATTTCATTGACATTTTTATAGTTAAATTTCTCTTGAAGAGATTTCCTTACATTTTCGTTATATTTAACTTTTAATCTTGTTTCCATCTTTTCCTACTCCTATTTGTATTCCAAAACGGCACCGCATTTTGCACATTTTCTAACAATTTTTCCACTATTTCTTTCAAATTTAACTCTAACACCAGTATGGCAATTATTGCAATACGGCATTACATTTGAAAGTTGGAATGGTGCAGGTTCTGTTATAATTCCGCCCGGTTTATTATTAGCAGGATCACCTTTCGATGATTTTTTGACAAGATTGATTCCTTCGACAATAAGTCTATCTTTTTCAACCAAGACTTTAAGTACCTTTCCCATTTTACCTTTATTTTTTCCTGCTATAACCTGAACAATATCACCTTTTTTTACTCTTGTTCCCATTTTAATCTCCTACCATACCTCCGGTGCAAGGGATACGATCTTCATGAATTTTACCTTTCCTGTCCTTAATTCTCTTGCAACAGGTCCGAAGATCCTTGTACCGGCTGGATTTTGTGTATCATCAATAACAACGATACCGTTATCATCAAATTTTATATAGCTTCCGTCTTTTCGTCTGATTTCTTTTGCAGTTCTTACAATTACCCCTTTAACAATTTGTCCTTTTTTATAATTAGAATTGGGGATTACCTTTCTTACTGAAACAGAGACAATATGACCGACCTTAGATATAGATCTGTTTGAGCCATAAAAACCGATTACCAGAGCTTTTTTAATACCAGTGTTATCAACTACATTTACTAATGTATTTCTTTGTATCATTTTCTACTCCTCTCCAACCGCTTTCTTTAAAATTCGAGATACCCTCCACCTAATTTTTTTAGATAATGGACGTGTCTCAATGATCTCTATAAAATCACCCATTTCACATTCATTCTTTTCATCGCGTGCATAAAATTTCTTATTTATTCTATAATACTTTTTTATTCTTTTATGCAAAATAAGTTCTTCAACATTAACAACAACAGCTTTTTCCATTTTATTTGAAATAACTGTTCCTTTTAATACCTTTCTCTTATTCCTTTCCATTGGAATTCTCCTTTTCTTTCAATATTGTCAGTAGTTTTGCTATATCTCTTTTTGTTTTATTAAATTTGCTTGTATCTGTTAACTGACCTATCTTTTTCTGAAATCTGATATGCATTAAAGCCGATTTATTTTCAGCTATTTTATGTTTGATCTCATCAACACTCATTAATCTTATTTCTGCCACTTTCATATCTACCTCTCAATAATATTCGTTTTGACACTTAATTTATTGGAAGCTTGTTTCAATATCAGTTTAGCGGTTTCCTTATCAACACCGCTGATCTCAAATAGAACATGACCGGGTCTAACAGCTGCTACCCATTTATCGGGGGCGCCTTTTCCCTTACCCATTCTAACTTCCAATGGCTTTTTTGTAATAACTTTCTGGGGAAATATTCTTATCCAGATCTTACCTACCTTTCTTAATTTTTTATTGAGATTTATTCTGACCGCTTCAATCTCATTTGCAGTAATGAAAGCATGTTCTTTGGTTTGTAATCCATAATCGCCGAAGGCAACTCTATTTCCACGAGTTGCATGCCCTCTAATTCTTCCTTTCTGCATTTTTCTGTGTTTTGATTTTCTTGGCATTAACATAAGTCACCCCTAATTAATCTATAAGTTCTTTATGGGATTTAACATCTCCCTTATATATCCATACCTTAACGCCGATTATACCATAAGTTGTCTTTGCCGGATAATAAGCGTATTCAATATTCGCTCTCAATGTCGAAAGAGGTGTTCGGCCTCTCTTTTCCCATTCTACTCTTGCCATTTCTGCACCTGCGATTCTTCCGGCTATTCTGATCTTAACCCCATAAGCACCTCTATTCATAGTGTTTGTAGCGGTTTTCTTAATAACCCTTTTATAGTGCATTCTTCTTGCAAGCTGAAATCCTATCTGCTGCCCGACAATATAGGCATCCAGATTTGGTTCTATAATTTCGATGATCTCAATTTTAAATTCTTTTCCTGTCATCTTTTTTAATTTTTCTTGAATAAGTTTAATCTCTTTACCTTTTTGACCAATAATAAATGCGGGTTTAACAACATGTATTTTTATTTTGTTAACCTCGCCCTTTCTTTGATGACCTTTTCTTTCAAAAAATATCTTACCTATACCGGCATCTTTATAATCATCTCTTATATATTTTTCAATTTTTCTTTCTTCTACAACCAATTTTTGATAGTCCTTTTCATTAAACCATCTTGATTTCCAATTTTTTATTACTCCAACCCTAAAACCTTCCGGATTTACTTTTTGACCCACCGATTCCTCCTATTTTTCATCCGTTAAAACAACGGTAATATGCGAAGTTCTTCTTTTTATAACAGCTGCTCGACCCATTGAAAGAGGTTTCATTCTCTTGATCCCCGGACCTTCATCAACCTTTAATTCCTTTATTCGCAGATTATTATCTTCCATATCTTTTTGGATAGCATTTGCAATTGCACTGTTCAGAAGTTTTTCCAACATCCTTGCACCCTTTGTAGGGTCCAATTTAAGAACAGCAAGAGCATCCGAAACATTATATGAATAATTTTTCTTGATACCATTGACGATCTTTCTCATCTTCAATGGAGAATATCTAGCGTGTTTTAATATAGCTTTTGCTTCCATACATACTCTCCTACTTAGCCATCTTCTTGACAAGTCTGCCGCTATGGCTCTTAAAATACCTCGTCATAGCAAACTCACCTAAACGATGACCTATCATATTTTCAGTAACGAAGACCGAAACGAACTTTTTACCATTATGAACTTGAAATGTTAAACCTATCATATCAGGAATAATCATACTTGCCCTTGACCACGTTTTAATAGGTTTATTATCCTTGGTCTCTTGTGCTTTTTTTACTTTTTTTAAAAGTTTTTCATGTATATAAAAACCTTTTTTTAATGATCTGCTCATTTTTTACCCCTATTTTTTCTTTTTCTGACAATCCATTTATCAGAGTATTTGCTTTTTGCCCTGGTTTTAACACCCTTAGCAGATACACCGGTAGGAGAAACGGGCATTTTATAACCTTTTTGTTTACCTCTACCACCACCATGAGGGTGATCAACTGCATTCATTGCAACTCCTCTGACCTTAGGCCTTCTTCCCATCCATCGTGAACGTCCCGCTTTTCCCAATGTTATATTGGAATGATCGGAATTTGATATAATACCGATGGTTGCCTTGCAGTTCAAATGAAATTTTCTGAGCTCTTTTGAGGGAAGCTCAACAAATGCATACTCACCTTCTTTTGCCTTGATAACAGCACTTGTACCGGCACTTCGTACCATTTGCCCTCTCTGTCTTCCGGGAATGATCTCAATGTTATGTATTGGTGTACCCTCCGGAATATTTTTCAATGTACTGCAATTCCCCGGTTTAAGAGGAACATTATCAGCAGCAATTATGGGATCACCCACATTAATATTTTCAGGTGCAATTATATATCTTCTTTCTCCATCAGCATATTTTACCAAACAAATCCTTGATGTTCTGTTGGGATCATATTCTACGGTTTCAATAACACCGGGGATATTCCATTTATCTCTTGTAAAGTCAATAATTCTGTATAATCTCTTAGCGCCTGCACCTCTTCGTCTAACGGTAATCCTACCTTTGCTATTTCTTCCATTTATCCTTTTTTTACCCCTTGTGAGTTTTTTATAGGGTTTGGAAACTGTTAATTCGGCAAAATCACTTAATTTTGTAAATCTTCTTGTAGGTGTATAAGGTTTGTATTGTTTAATACCCATAATATTCTCCTCTATATTCCTTCAAACAAGGCAATGGTCTGACCTTTTGCCAATTTAACATAAGCTTTTTTATAACCTTGTGTTTCCGTATAATATCTAAATCTTACCCTTTTTCTTCTTCCCTTCATATTGGCAATGTTGACCTTAACGACCTTAACCTTGAAGATTTTTTCTATTGCTTTTTTAATTTCAGGTTTATTCGCAGAAGGCAATACTTTAAAAACGTAAACACCCGCTTCTCTTTCAATATCTGCTTTTTCAGATAAAACAGGTTCAATTATAATATCTTCGTAAACTTTCATACTTCAACTCTCTTTTCAAGATCCAATATGGCATCTTTTTCAAAAACGATCTTATCAAAATATAATAAATAATAAACATTGATATAGTCCTTTGTGATCCACATGGTCTTTTCAATATTCTTAACCGCTCTGTCAAAATTTTCATTATTATCTTTAAGAACAAATAATGTTTTCTGAGGAAGAGCCAAGTTCTTTTTTATATTGACAACCTCTTTTGTTTTTGGATTTTCTAATTGACAAGAATCAATAATAATAAAATCCTCTAATCTTGTTCTTAAAGCTGATAATAATGCGCTCTTCTTTATTTTCTTATTGATCTTTATGGTAAAATCTCTTGGGACCTTGGCAAATGCGACACCGCCACCGCGACGGATCGGTGTTCTTTTTCTACCCATACGGGCATTACCGGTTCCTTTTTGTCTATATATTTTTTTATTGGAACCCTTTACCATTGCTCGACTTTTCGTAGTAGCACTACCTGACCTTTGCCCATTCAAGAAGTTCCTAACGACCATTTGAATTGCGTAATCATTTATTTCGCCTTTAAAGATCTCATCTTTCACCTTAATTGTCTCAATTTCTTTACCTTCTTTATTCAATACCTTTAATTCAGCCATCTTCAACTCCTCATTTCTGTAAATAGACCACGCCATTTGTTGGTCCAGGAATTCCGCCCTTGACAAGAATAACATTCTTTTCAGGTATAACATCAATGACAGGTATTTTCTTTACAGTGATCTTATCACTTCCCATACGACCAGGCATCTTTTTACCAGGCAAAACCCTTGATGGCCAGGCACACATACCAACTGAACCGGGGGCTCTGTGTAAATGCGAACCATGGGTTTTTGGGCCGCCATGGAAATTATATCTTTTCATAACACCCTGGAAACCTTTTCCTTTGGACTTACCAATAACATTAATAACATCACCCTTCTCAAATTGTGATACATCAATACTATCACCAATATTATATTTTGACACATCTTCTATTTTAAATTCTCTTAACACTTGAAATGTAAAGATCTTTTCACTTTTTCTTTTTTTGATCTCTTTCTCAATGTCTTCTTTTGACATTCCAAATGCTGACATTACATGTAATAAAACTGGTTTTGTACCACGATACCATTTATTTTTCAATGCACCTAACTGGATTGCATTATAACCGTCTTTTTTTGTGTCCTTTATTTGAAGAACATAGTTTGGTTCAACTTTTATGACGGTAACAGGTATTTGTCGCACATTATTAGTCTTATCATTCTTTACAAAAATATGTGTCATGCCTATTTTTTTACCTATTATACCGGTTTTCATCTATTCATCACTCCTTTTTATTATCTTTCATCAATTTTAGGTTTACTTCGACACCTTCAGGAAGTACCAATTTATTAAGTACTTCTATTGTTTTCATAGAATAATTCACCAATTCTATTAATCTCTTGTGTATTCTTATTTCAAATTGTTCTCTGGATTTTTTATTTACAAACGGGGATCTCAATATTGTATATCTTGAAATTCTTGTTGGCAGAGGAATAGGACCAGCGATCTTTCCCTCATTTTTTCTTAATTCCTTAATAATGGAAACCGTTATCTTGTCCAATATTCTATGATCATATGCACTGAGCTTAATTCTTAATCTTTCCAATGTTACCCCCTTTATTCAACGATCTTTCCGATAACACCGGCGCCGACCGTTCTTCCGCCTTCTCT
>CAYVPX010000006.1:0-16897 GCA_964453935.1 uncultured bacterium
CTGCGTTTTTCATTATCACAAACAAGAACTATATTATCAAAGATATTGAAAGAAATGAACTTTTTTAATATATATGTAAATATAACATCCTCTTTGATGGGTTTTAGAAGTTTATCTTCGCCAAAACGTTTGGCTTTCCCACCTGCTAAAAGATAGAGTATTTTTCTCACTAAATAACCCTGTTCTTAAGATTCAGTATCCCCTCTCGAATAGATGTTGCTCTTACATCACCAACACCCTCGACTTCAACAAGTTCTTTCTGTGTGGCAGCAATTACCTTTTGTAAATTACCAAATTTGTTTACAATATTGGAAATTATATTATCAGGTAATTTGGGTATATTTGAAAGTATCCTATACCCTCGGGGAACAACTGCTTTATTTAATTCATTAAGATTATTGGAATAACCTAAGACATTGATCAAATTTAAAGGTTCAATATAATCAAAGCGAGCAAACATATTTAAAATATCAAAAATTTCATTTTGTTTTGAAAAGTATTCATCTGTGATATAATCTTTTACCAATTGATAACCTTCTGCAAGATCATGTGTTAATTCGTCAATTCTCATCCTTAAAATATGTGCTGCAGCGCCGAGTTCAATAACATTTCTTTTAATAATTGTTAATATTTTTTTCAAATAAAGAAAATTCATCACTCCCTTTATAATATCCTGTAGTATAACATTTTCTCTAATTTCGGAATATGTAAGTTCATTCATAAGTTTGGAAAATGTATTAGCATAGTGATCAAAAGTTGAAATTGCTTGTGAAACCTCTGCCAAAAGTTCGGGAATATATTTTAAAGAATAAATAATCTCCTCGGAATATATTGTAACCGTATTCCTCTTTTTCGAAACAGCAATGACATAAAGTCCTGTTTGTTTCGCAAATCTTGCTGCCACTTTATGACGTGTTCCGGTTTCCATAGATGGAATATCTATGGACGGATGAAGATGAACATTACTGTAAAGAATGGTATCAATATTTTTTGACAAGATAACTGCACCATCCATTTTTGATATTTCATATAAACGGTTGGGTGTAAATGGTGCATTTACTTCAAAGCCTATTTCCATTATTCTCCCCTGAACATTTGGTTCGCCAATAACAATTAATCCCCCTATTCCCGCTTGAACAATAAAATCGATACCCTTTCTTAAATCGGTACCTGGTGCAACCATTTGTAATACTTTTTGAAATTTTTTGTCTTTTTCAATAAGTGCATAATAATTTTTAAGGTCTTTTCCCCATGTTTTAAATACTTGATCGATCATATTATATCCCCTCTATTAAATCATTAATATTCTTAATTGGTTTAATAGTTTTCATTTTTAATTCTTTTGCATTGCTCGCAGGTAGAAAGAAGCTATTGAATCCGAGTTTTTCAGCCTGCTTTAAGCGTAACTTAGCATTGGATATTGAGCGTATTTCACCAGTAAGACCAACCTCACCCATTAATACCGCGTGTGGATTTAATACCTTATTCTTAAAGGACGAAAGAATCGCTGCAATTATTGCAATATCAATAGCGGTTTCTTTAACCTTGATGCCGCCAATTACATTTATAAAAATATCTTCATTGCTAAGGAACAAACCGCCGATCTTTTCCAGAACGGAGATGAGCATGTTAACCCTTTGAGGATCGTATCCAATAGTTAAACGTTTCGGGATCCCAAATTTTGATGATGACACCAATGCCTGTATTTCCACCAAAATTGCACGCGAACCTTCGCTAATCACTGAAATTACCGACCCTGGTCTATCATAAGGACGTTCAGATAAAAGATAGGATGAAGGATTTAATATTTCTTTTAATCCAAGTTCAGTCATTTCAAAAAGTCCGATCTCCTGAGTAGAACCGAACCTGTTTTTAACAGGTCTTATGATCCTGAACTGATGGTATTTATCCCCTTCAAAATAGATCACGGCGTCTACCATATGCTCCATTGTCTTTGGTCCGGCTGAGACACCTTCCTTTGTAACATGTCCTACTATTAATGAAATTGTATTTTTTGATTTCGAGTAATTCATTATTTGGTAGGTGATCTCTCTAACTTGTGAAACAGTTCCGGGAGAAGATTGTAGAGCATCACTATAGAGGGTTTGTATAGAATCAAATATTAAAATATCAGGTTTAATCTTATTCAATGATGAAATAATATTCTCAATACAGGTCTCAGATATGAAATAAATATTGTCTGAAGTTATCTTTAATCTTTCTGCACGAATTTTCTGTTGTTTTAACGATTCCTCAGCTGAAATATACACTACTTTTTTATTCACTTTTCCTAATTCATTTGAGATCTCTAAAAGCATTGTAGATTTTCCAATACCGGGTTCACCGGCAATTAATACAACCTCGGAAGGAACAAAACCACCGCCAATTACTCGATCAAATTCTTCAATATTTGTTGGAATACGTTGAAATTTTAATTTTTCTATATCTTCCAATTTATAAAACTGTACATCTGATCTTTTCGACAAATTGTGTTTTTTCTGCTCAATTTTTTCTTCCACAAAGGTGTTCCACTCGCCGCATGAGGGACATTGTCCTAACCATTTGGATGATGAATATCCGCAATTTTGACATACATATTGGGTTTTAGATTTCTTCATAATGTATTTTAATAATTTTTTAACTTTTTTTCAATATTTTTCTTGATTTTTTTTATAATTTTTAGTACAATTATTTTGCAGGGGTGCGTAAGCTGAGAAGGTAATTTTTACCTACCCTTTGAACCTGATCCGGATAATACCGGCGAAGGGAGCTTAACCCACTCCTTTTATAAAGGAGACATTATGAATAGTTCTGAGCTTCCCTTAGGAAAAATTTCACCGGATATTTTTAAGGAAATTATCTATCCGGCATTGGGCGTAAAAGCAAAAGAAGTCCTCATCGGACCGCAAAGCGGTGTAGATATTGCAGTAACGAAAATAGGGAACAAGGTCATGGCAACTACAACCGATCCTGTTTTCGTTGTTAAGGAATACGGTTTTGAAAAGGCTGCATGGTTCGCCATTCACATCCTTGTTTCAGATGTGGTTACCTCAGGTCTTGAGCCCAAATACCTCACCATTGATCTCAACCTTCCCATTGAGATCAATAAAGAAGAGTTGAAGATCTTGTGGAACACGATCCATAGAGAATGTGAAACCATGGGTATTTCAATCATAAGCGGGCATACTGCTAGATATATGGGTTGTAATTACCCCATGGTAGGTGGTGCTACTGTCATAGCCGTCGGTAACGAGGATGAATATATAGCTCCAACAATGGCAAAGCCCGGCGATAAGATCATAATTACAAAAGGAGCTGCTATTGAAGCAACCGGACTCTTTGCTGCCACCTGGCCAGAGAAAATAAAAAAGATAGTTGGAGAAAAGATCTTTAAAAAAGCAGATAACCTTTTTTATGAAATGTCGGTAATTAAAGATGCTGAAATTGCAAGGAATTTCGGTTTAAGAGAAAATGGTGTTACTACCATGCACGATGCCACAGAAGGCGGAGTATTGGGTGGCTTATATGAAGTTGCAAAGGCATCTAAGGTAGGAATGGTCATTAATAAAAATGATATTATTGTACGAGAGGAAGTCAAGGCCATATGTGATCATATGAAAATAGATCCGTATATATCAATTTCGGAAGGAACATTGATTTTAACGGTCAACTCAGGAAGAGCAAGTGATTTAATAAAAGAATATAAAAAGAACAATATACAGGCAGCAATAGTTGGAACGGTTACAGACACCAATAAAATCATAGTCAAAGACGGTGATAAAGAAGAATTTCTTGAGCATCCTCATACTGATCCTTTCTGGGCTGCTTTTGCTAAATTTGGGGACGGTGGTTAACAGCGTACACAGAGAATAATATTTATTTATTTTAGTATTCGGGCAACATCAATAATTACTTATTATTTCTACTTCTTCTTATAATATTATTAATACCCGATTTACTGATTCCGAACACCTTCGCAATATTACTTTGTCGAAAACCTTTTTGATATAATTTTAAAATTAAATCTTTTCTAATTTTAGCATTTTCTACATTATTTTGAATATTTGTAATTTTTAATGAACCATATGACTGGGTTATATATTCCTCCATCTTTTTTATTTCATCATTATTTCTTCTTTGTCCCTTGTAACTCTCTTGTCTATTCGATGTTCTTTTATCTAATTTTTTATACATTTCTTCTGTTCCGATTGCATCTTGGTAAATGATCAATTCATCATTGCCTTTTCCTTTCATAAATTCCTTATATTTGACCATTCCTTGCTCTCCCGAAAATATCTTAAATTTTGTTACAATATCACAATTAGTATTACTGTTATAACAAAGAGCTGATGAAAAAAAATAATCATTTGGGTCCATAACAATTCCCGCTTTCTCAGGATTACGATGAATATATTTTAACAGAATTATTAAATATTTGTTATCTAATATGATAAAAGATTTGGGACGATCCTGAAAAACATGACCAACTGTCCCATATTTTTTATTAAAATATATTGCATACCGTGTATCCAATTGCTTTAAAAATTGAGACAAAGAAGTTTCACCTCGATAGACTAATAGATGAAAATGATTTCTCAAGATAGCAAAGGCATAGATCAAAATATCATATATTTGCAACAACTCTTTTACTATTGATAAAAATTGTTCTTTATCAGAGTTGGAAAAAAATAATGGATTTTTTCTCTGTCCTCGTGCAATTACATGATAAAAATAACTTGGTAAATCAATACGTGCTTTTCTTGCCATATTACCTCCTATTGTGTACGTTGTTAACCACCGTCCCCAAAAAATTTTTCTCGTAAAATATCGTCTATGTTTTTACTTTTGTAAAGAACAAGCTTGAATTTTTTATTCTTGCAAATAGTGATATCGATTTTCTTCTCTGGGGCAAATTCAATTGTGCGATTACCATCCAGTGTCATGGCAAGGGGGAATTTATTCCTGTTCTCAATGGTGATCTTATGCTCACCGTTAAAAATAACCGGGGGCGAGGCGTTGAATTGAGAACATACGGGTTTATAAATAAGAAGCTTCATACCTATTTCAACGATAGGCCCACCCGATGAATAATTTAATGCCGTTGAACCTGTGGGACTGCTTATTATTATTCCGCTTGCACGCAATTTATGATAAAGTTTACCATCTATATAAGCCTTAAATTTAAGAAGTTTTGTTACTCCCTTATTTTCAAGAATAATATCGTTTATGGCAATATACCTCCTTCTCTCGTACCTGATCTGCAATAATGGTATATCTATGAATTTATCCTTATTTGAAAGTATCTCTTCAAGATTATCAATGAGTTCGGTAACGCTAAATGATGATAGGAATCCAATATACCCAATATTTGCAAGCACATATTTTGTATCGTACTGTTCTGTCTCTTGTAATAATCTTAAAAATGTGCCATCACCACCAATAACAATGACCAGAGCTTTATTTTTCACCAAATCGCTTTTTATCTCATATTTATATTTACTGTTCAAGATCTTTTCCGACTCATCATTCAGGTAAAAATCAACCTTTAATTCCTTTAATTTTGATAAAAGCACGGCAATTTGACCCTTAAACCTCAATTTTGTGGGATTAATATAAATTCCTATTTTCATAATTCTACCCCTACTGTTTCTTCAAAAGAAGATTTTAATTTTAAAAGATCTTCTCGGAATTTTTTGTATTCTTTAACGCTAACACGGTCTTTTTTAAACTTTATATTCCATTCAACCTCAAGCAATTTTTTATTGATCAATTTATATTTTATTATAGCAGAAAATATTTTATTATCAATGGCTAAATTACTGGGGACTGAACTTTTAATAAATTTACCGGTAACCTTGTCTATGCTGATCTTTACCTGTTCACTATGATTTAATAAACCCACACTTATAGGATAATCAATACTTCTCAAAATTCCATAATCGGAAAATAAGTCAAGAGCCACTAACAAAGGATGTAATTCCATAGAATGTTTATTTATAAAATCACCTATTTGAAAATCATACGAGTATTTGACCCGCTTGACATAGAGCTTATCTTTATTAAAATCCAAAGCATTTACTTTGACTTTTGAATAGAAATTTCTCCAATAATTTTCCAAATTCTGCCTTGCTTTATCACCTAATTCCAGCAATGATCTTGTATAAAAATTGAAATATCCTGATTTTTCAATGCTCCTATGGAAAGATACGTCACTTACTGATTTAATATTTACGTTAGTATTGAATTTTTCATTATTTTCCTGCCCCGGATCTTTGGTTATTATTTTTGTTCTATATCCCTCCTTATCAAATTCAAGTGCAAAAGCTTTATACAATCCCTGTGGAACTTCCCATGGTAATCCATAGTTCACAGTTGGATCTACAATATATGGGATACCTTTTTCGTCATAAACCGTTAAAACCGCATGGTTGAACATAGTAATTATTGGAAGGGAGGTCATCCTTCCTACATCTGAGGTTCTCACAAGCGTGATATTCGCCTTTACTCCACAAAGGGATAATAGGACTTTCATAAGTGTTGCTTTATCTTTGCAATCCCCATACTTGTCGCTGATAACCTTTGAAGGGAACCTGGGTTGAAAACCATTTAGTCCGTATTCAACCCCGAAATAATGAATGTCCTGGGAGACATACTTAAAAACTTTTTCAACCTTGGTCCTGAAAGCATCATTTTTTTTAATATCTAAGCTTGAAAATAGATCCTGTACTTTTTTATTTACTTTAAACCGATTTTTAAAAAGATGATATGCCCATTTATAAACATCACCCCAGTTTTTAAAATTAGAAATAACAATAAAAGGCAACGCTTCAACATCAGGAACCATATTGGTAAAGTATCCTATCTCTTTTAAATATTCAAAATTCCATTGATAGATATTATAACCGCTTTGACTTTTATATTTTGGTATATTATTAAAATGATACTCTTTAAAATAAAGTTGTTTACTCTTTGGATAAATAAGTATTAGTTGTGATCTTTTAATGGGAAAATTTGTTTTTATGAATTCTATATCTCCTGGAAATTCATCCCTATAACTTTTCTGTGAATATTGAATAATGCTGTATTTTAAATAAACTTTAGAACCGACATTTAAATTCTCAAACGAAAAGTAATGTTTCCTAAAGTCAGAATGTGTTTTATCATAGGAATCAACAGCATAAGAAAAACCCTTATATTGGGGGAATATATTGCCATTAGCATGAATGACCCTTACATTTTCCACCTTTACATATTCAGAAGACGATGAGTAATAAACAGGCAAATAATTTAACTTATTGATACCGGAATATTTATTTATATAATAAAGCACTTCGAACATTTTTGTAATTCGCCCATTAGAAGATTCACTTATTAATTTTCTTTTTGACAGTACTACGAGATCTGCATCCTTTTCACTATCATTTAAGTTTGGTTTTTGTGTAATATCAATGCTGTTTTTATTAAAATATTCATGTGCATAATTTGTCTTTTCGGATAATTCGCTATAAATATTTAGCATATTTTGGTTCTGCGGATTTATTCTTAAATATCTTTCCGCAAATGTTTCGGCATTTTTTAAATCGCTCTTAGATAAATAATAATCCACCAGCATATTTAAAAGATCGGTGTTATAGAGAAACCTCCCTTCAATTACCTTTGTTAATGATAAGAATTGTGTTTTAAGACCATGTTTATATAGATAATCCGCAAAATTTATATAATCACTTGCCGAATAGGGTTTAATTTCGAGAAATTCTTTTTCTAAGGAAATATATTTCGTTAAAAGATCATTATCATTATAATATTGCAATAACAAATTTGAATAAATTAATCTCTTGTATGGATATTCATTGGAAATTTTTTCTATATACGCCTCAATCTCATGTACATCTTTCATAGTTCCAATATGCTCATTCACCGCTTCTGCCGTTGAAGCATACCATTGTATATCTTTTAATGACCCCATATACCTCTGCCTTTTTTCATTTAAATGCAGTCCATAATAGTAATCCATTATAAGATCATAGTTCATCTCTTTTTTATCATTAAGCTCCTTCATATATTTATAACCGGCAATTAATTTATTATCATTATCAAAAAGTTGTGCTAATTTGTAATTTGCCAACTCTTTATGCGAATTTAAAAGTTTTTCATACCAATATAAACTATTATTCCTGTCATTTTCCAATTGGCCTAAAATCATATATCCCCAGGGAAATTCATTATTATCACAATACTTTTTCATCTCCGTATAATCTGCTCTTTCATGTGAGTCAAAATTTTTTGCGTACCTGTAAAATAAGGTTTGCAAAACCACATCATCTTGTGTACTACCTTTTAACTGGGGAGCAAGTTCAGAAACCTCATATTTGATCAATTTCCCCTTCTTCTTTTTCAAGATCTCATTGTCCTTTAATTGTACGATCTTTTTGTCTAAAGAAAACTGCAAGCTCCAAATATCATTTTCAACACCTGAAAATATCTCAATTTTATGATAACCTTTTGTCAAAGAAAGCATTAAGGTATATAAGAAACTTCCTTGTGTGTTCAGAACATTTTTTTCAAATACTTTTTGCCCGTCAACTTTTATTAAAATACCGTCATTAAAAGAAAATTTTATTAAATAATCTCCACTTTTTTTTACATACAGATTACTTCTTAGCCGTGCTTTTGCATAGGAATCCTCGCCTAAAATATCATCTAAAAAGATCTTCGGGTATGGGAATTTTACATATTTTTCTCTGATATTGAAATGTTTTCCAACATATTCGTCTTTCCCGCTTTTTTCCAATTCGGAAATATCTTCCAAACCGCTATAATCAAAAGGACCTAATATATAGAACCCTGTAAAAATATTAATAGAATTTAAAAGTGTATTGTCGGCAATGCCCTCTTTATTCTTTTTTAAAAAATATAAGAAATAGTTACTGTAACCACTGTTCTGCCTCTTTAAAAATGCTTTTGTGTCATTATATAGGACATTGTGGGCCTTACAAAGATCATAAACCCTGTTAATCGCAATGTATTTTTTAAAATCACTTTGATTCTCATTATAATATTGGATCCACTGGCTTATTGCCTTTTCGTAGTTCATTTTTAATTCATTATTAAGAATATCGTTTATCTCCACAGAGTTAATTGTAGCAAATATAAAAAAAGTGAAAATCAATATATATATTTTTTTCATTTTTATCCCCTATTGCAATTTAAAAAACGTAGTTTCATAATTATCGATCTCTTTTGCTTTTTTAAAATATTTTTTAAATTTTTTAACATTATAATAAGCATTACTCACAGAGTATTGTTTTGTGTAAACGTATGAAGCACCATTTTTTTTAATACTGAAATTATAAGATATGCCTTTTGACTTTACTTTAAAATCCATGATATTCTTGATATCAACAGAAGGCATAACTTCGCATATTTCCGACATTTCACTATAATCCATTATGTAAAGAGGAAATTTTCGATCCTCTCTGCCACCGAAAATCTGAGATAGTGAAGACGGGGTAAAGGGTAATATAAATTTATCATCCATTTTTTTATTATAAAAACCGTCAATTATAATGTAAAAAGGTTTATTATCATTTTTAACAATGACCTTATAATTAATTAATTTCACATATGGGAAAATATTTGATATAAAACTTGTTGCTGCTTTATCGCTGGTTTTCTTATCAAAAAAATAATTTTTGTAGGATGCATAGTCACCCAAGAAGGAGATTTTGGCGTGGAATTTATTAGATTGAAGCATATCCCATTGTGACTTTATTTTTAATCCTGTTTCAATTCCCACTTTAAAATTTCTTTTTACGATCATCTTTGTACTATTTTCATAAATATAAGTTTTTCTCAGCATTTGTTTTTCACCTCCATAAGGAATGAACTCTTTGGAGAAAGTAGAAAGAACCGGCGTATCAGAATTTATATCCGTTAAAATACCTGAACCTGTTATCGCCGATTTGGAAAAATACTTTGTATCAACATGAGCGTAATTAGAATAAATTAAAAATCTATGCGGAATCTTCCAATATTCAAGGGCTAACTTAAAAATACGCAGTTTATCTATGTTATCGCCTCTTTTGGTGGAAATAATGTTCCAGATACTTCTTGTGTTGCCCTCCCCGCTATCATCAACAAATTTTGTTTCAAGAAAATCATACAGGGATAACATTTTATCTCTTCTTGTTGTACCTTTAAATGAATCAAAGAATCCTTTTACATTTGATGAAATATAACTATCTGTAAAGATCTCTTTATAATAATTTGTAAGAAAAACATTTGCTTTCATTGGTACCTGGGTATTTACAGATGAAAGAAAACAATATTCCATTGGTAACCCCTTCTCAGGTTTAAAATATTTAATATTTGATGAAGAATACAAATAGCTTTTATACCCGTTATCAAAGGGTTGAATATTCTTCTTATTAATGATGACCCCGTCATTTCTTTTTAATACCTGATTTTTAAATCCCATTTTTTTAGGAATATCAAATATTACATTAATTGATCTTACCGGATATGAGTTTTTAAATATTATGGGATTAATAAAAACACTATTGATGTTCTCAAAACTTCGTGAACCGTATTGGGCAAAAGCAATTTCCAGAATTGAACCGATCTGGAGCCCCTTTATGCTGTCATTATGGAAAAAGTACTCCTTTCCATCGGGATTGATGATTCTCATAAAGTATGTATTGCTCGGAGCTTTGAAGGATGATAGTCCATCAACACCAGCCTGATTTGCAACATAAATAACTATATGATTAAATTTTCTATAACTCAGATCATTAAAGAAAGTGATCCTCTGCTTAATACTTAAAAAGGTCAATGGGATGCTCTTATCAATATCACCTAAATTACCATATTTATAATAATCCGGTATGGCGAATTTATTAAATTCAACCTCATCATTAAAATTACCGAATCGTTTTAATATTTTATTTGTTATCATTTTATAGCTCGGATAATCATTATTATCCAAATAAAATGAAGCCATTAAAGAATATAGATCGGAATTTTGAGGATAAGTTGAAAGAATATTTTTCAGCATTGAACTCACCGTTGCATATTTTTCTAATTTTCTATCTCCCAATGATCCCAGTAAAATGTTGTATCTTAGATCCTGATTTTTTATGCTTTTCAACAATGAAATATAATTATCATATTCCTTGTTCTCAATGTAATAATTGGAAAGTGTAAGTAAAATATCAGATGTAATAATACCTTTCTTATAGCAATCTTTTATAATATTTATTTTATCTATACCGTAACTATTTTTAAAGATGGAATAAAGTTCCAGCCCTGAAAGATCACTCTTATAATTTTTCAAATACTTTTGCATGATCTTCTGCCCTAAGAATGTTAATCCTTCTTTATTTCTAAAATGAGCAGTAGTTAGTGCAGTATTCTGATCCATGGGGAATTTTTCATAAAGCGGTAGAATATATTTTCCCGCTACCTCTAATTTACCATCATCCAGGAATTTCTTCCCAATAAATGAGCGGCCAATATAATTATCAGCCCAATTATTAATGGATTTGAAATAATAATTATAAGCATAATTTGCAAAACCCAATTGGGGGAAACGTTCAATTAAATATCCCATAAAAAAGTTATATATAGGTGAATTATTATTCTTTAGTAACCCTTTCATAAGTGAATATGATCCTGAGCTATAGCCATAAGACATAAGGATATTTGCCAGTTTGAAATTTTTTCTATAAATATCTTCATTCTTAAAAAACCCTTGGATATCAATATGCTCAATGAGAGTTGAAGTTCCTTTGGAATAATTGCCTTCCTTATAAAGAACCGGTTCGCCGGTCTCATTAAAAAGCTGTATCATAAAACCGTTAGTCGAAGGTTCGAGATAAAAACCCTGTAAATTAGAATCATTTTCTAACTTGACCATAAAAATATGATCACCCTGTTTTAAATTTACTTTAAAGATGTTTTTCTGTGGTTTAGAATAATCTTCTTCTTTTATTGAAAATATTTTTTTACCATCAAGAAAAAGTTTACTTTCTTTATTAGTGATAAAATGAAGATAGTATATTCCGCTTTTTTCTACCCTCTCACTTGCTATATAGTATGAAACCCCCATTTTATCCTTGTAAATAGAATCAATGTTAAGCCAACCCGAGGCAGAGGCAGAAATCTTATATGGTATTTGTTTTCCAAAAAATGTTTTATATTCTTTCTTTATATTGCACTTTTTTTCAAATGGTAAAGGGTTATCAAAATCCAAAATACCATTCTTTACAAATGGACCTACAATATAATAATTACCTAAGTAACCGTATTCACTACTTTTAAATGTTAATAGATCAAGTTTATCCAATAGAGACAAGGCGTATTGCATATCAATTTTAAACACTATGTTTTTCGAATTTTTTAAATGCTCATTTAAAATATCCTTTAATTCTAATTTGTATTTCGGATACTCATAACTTTCCATAACATAAAGAAGCATAAATTCTAAATTCAGGGGCGATCTTGCGCGCTTTAACACATCAAGATTTAATAGATATGTGTCTTTAAGCTGCATTTCCGAATACAAGGAATAATCAATTAATTCATTTTCGTTTAAATTATCAATTCCTTTGTCAAATAATGTTTTTTCCAAGTTAGAGAAATTGTTCCCATAAATATTAAAAGACAAAAGTATAAGAACAAAAATAACACTAATAACTTTCCAGATCTTTTCCAATAATAAGTTGTATATCATAAATTCCCCTTTTTTCTTTTGTATAAATGATCTTAACCTTAAATTTATCCGCAATCTTTTTAATATTATCATAATCCTTGGTATAGTTTAAAATTACACTTTTTTTATAGTTGAAATTATCCGCATTTTCAATGGCTATGACATCATAATTCATACCACGCAGGATCTTAGCAATATGTTCGCCAATACCCTTTTTACCATTTCCATTTAAGATTTCAACAAGTAATTTTCTTTTATTAGAAACACTTCTTGAAAAATTCTCATCAAACACGAACACCTGCGGAATGTAATAATATCCCTTGCCGATCTTTTGGGGTTCACCTTTTAAAATACCCATTTTAATATTTGCAAGATCTAATCCATTGGCAAACTTTTTTAAGTACAAAAGCTCTTTTATACTGAAATCATTGACAATCATTTTAAAAAGGGTATGTATCACCTTGGGATTCTTCAAAAATTTATTTATATTATCTTTTTTTATAAATGAACTTAAAAAATCTTTTTCTCGTCCAATTCTACCAAGGTCTCCCAATCCATCATTCCTAAAACGGATGAACTCCAGCGCCTTTTTTCCATCAAGATGCTGGACCCCTTTTTTTATATTGATAAGTAAGCCACCACTTTTATCAAGATAATACATATCCTTTGAAACATAAACATTTATTCCGCCTACAATATCGATTAGATTTTTAAAAGCGCTGTAATTTATGATGGCATATCTTGATATCTTAACATTTATTAAATTCTCAATAATGTCCTTGACCTTGTGTGCTGCTGATTTATAGCCCCCATGAACGTAACCACGGGCAAAAATCGTATTTATTTTTACTTTTTCACCCAAATAATCAACGCGTGTATCTCTTGGAATAGATAAAATGCTGATCTTTCCATTTGATGTTAACTTCACCACCATGATCGTATCTGCACGAGAAATATGCTCCACCGAATCAGCACCCATTACAAGGAAATATACCTTTTTATTCTTGATCATCTCCTTCTCAAGCGGTGTTTTTACAAGAATGATCACTAATAGAATAAGTAACACAATGACGGGAATAGCAATTTTAAGCCATTTTTTCATAATAATTCACCATTTTTACTGTATTTAAATTTAAAGGTTGCCCCTGTTTTTCAATATAGGATATTTTTGTTTTACCTGTATAAACAAGTGCATCGTATATATTCCCCTCCATAATAAGCCCTCTGCACATTTGAGCCTCCGGAAATTTTCTATTTAGCTCTGAAAAATCAATTAAGTACAAAAATATCTCAAGCATGGTCATATCTGCTCTTCCGGTAGGATGAAACAAAATTGCATTTAATATCCCCTCATCGTCAATACCAAACTCATGTGATGCAATGGAGCGAGATAAATAAGCGTGATAAATTGGGAAATAATATCTATCTTTAAATTGTGATTCGAATAACTTCCCCGTATCGTGAAGCAGTATGGCATAGGTTAACTTATTCATAAAAATGTTCGAAAATTTATACCTCTTACCATTCAGCAGATCTAAAAGTGAAAGCATTCCATTTATATGCTCCCACCTCTTCTTTGAATAGTATTTTCTTATTTCATTTAGCATATAGATCTGTTTCCTCAATAAAATTCAATACATTCTCCGGAACCATTGATACAATACTTTTGTTTTCGGATAATCTTTTTCTTATTTCCGATGATGAGAGCTTTATCTCTTCAATATCGTCCAAATAAACGAAATCCAATATTTCATAGAGAGGTTCAAGCTTTTTAACCACCAGAATTTTTACCAAAGGAAAGTATTCATCCCATTTATACCATGTCCTAAATCTGTTTGCCTGATCTGTTCCAATAAGCATATACAGATCTTTATAGATCTCTTTATAATATTTTACAGTATCAATAAAATAAGATACTGCCTTTTTTTTAACCTCAATATCGCTTACCTCAAATTTTTTCTCACCATTAATAGCAATTTCTGTCATTTTATATCTCATATTAGCATCTGTATCGGGGTTTTCTCTATGCGGAGGCAATCCGTTAGGGATAAATATGATCTTGTCAAAATTCAATTTTTCCAACACCTTGTATGCAATTATAATATGCCCGTTATGTATGGGATCAAAAGTTCCGCCGAAAAGACAGACCTTTTTATTGTCCATTGTTGTTTTTATCCTGCGTGTCTTGTGTTTGAATATAGTCACTGTTCAACTTTTCTATTATTTGAGGTGAAAGATCCACATCAGGCGTAGAAAAATATATCTGTTTTTTCTCTAATATAATATTGAAACCATATTTTAATGACACTTCTTTTATGGCGCTATAAATATTTTTTAATATTTCATCATTAAATTTATTCTCTTCGGAATCCAATATATCGTCAATTTGATTTTTTTTCATTTTATACTGCATTTTCAATTTTAAAATATTATTCCAACGATTCTCAAGTTCTGCATTTGTTAGGATTACCTCATTATATTTCAGATTCATGACCTCTCTTTTTATTTTATCTGCCAAGGGCTGAAGATTTTTATATTGATTTTTTTTCATTGTTTCATACAATTCCTGATATTGTTGCGCAAGGTAATATTGTCCTATGATCTGATCAATATCAATATATCCCACTCGTACCAATATCTTGGCTGTATAACCGCTATTAGGCAATGCTTGAATCCAGATTGCAAAAACCACAAATAACATTAAAAAATATTTTTTCATTGTAAACTCCTAATAAATTCTACCAATTTCATCCGCTTTTGTTCGCGGGTACTGAGGTTCTTTACAGTTATATCACCACTTTTTACCTCATCATCACCCAGTATAATAAAATACTTACTCTTTAATAAAATGGCTTTTTTTATTTGCTTATCCATTTTTATTTTATCAGTATAATAAAATACTTTAAATCCAATATCGGTTAATTTTTTTAGAGTAGCGATCTCTTCTTTATTGTTACCATTATTCATGATGAAATAGTCAAAAAAGGTATCATCTGAAATATTATTTTTTCCCTTCAAAATTTCAAAAATACGCTCAAATCCAAAAGCAATTCCACATGCCGGAACTTTTTTACCAATTAGCCTGAAAATAAGATCGTCATATCTGCCGCCTCCGGCAATGGAGCCCATATTCTCTCCTATCAAAGTTATCTCGAAAATAGTGTCCGTATAATAGGAAAGTCCTCTTGCCAAAAGGGGTGAAAATTCAATAATATCCTCATTAAAAAATCTAAAAAAATATTCTTTTATATCAAGAAAACGTTGGGGAGGATCTTTAATATCTATTAACTTTTTTAATAACTCTTCTGCATTATTTCTAAAACCATTATCCTTCAAATAGGCAATTACCTTTTCCGTACCCATTTTATCAAGCTTATCAATGGCACGTAAGAAGAAATCTCTATCCTCATTTTTATCTATATTATTTTTATTGAGGAAATCATTTAAGAATGTTCTAAAATTCACCTTTATCTTAAAGTTTAATCCTAACTCTTTTAATATTCTTGCAGAAATAATGAGCAGCTCAGCTTCAACAAACGGTGAATCTGAACCGATAGTATCAATATCACATTGGTAAAATTCTCTGAATCTTCCCCTTTGCGGTTTCTCATATCTGTAAACACGCTGGATCTGATACCTCTTAAAGGGCAAAGTTAAATTATTTATGTTCATTGCCACATATCTTGATAATGGCACGGTAAGGTCATATATCATTCCAAGAGGACGACCTGCACGATCTTCAAAATTATAGATCAATTTATCCGCATCGGCACCGTATTTATCCATTAAGAGCGGGAAAGATTCCAATGTAGGGGTTTCAATGGGTAGAAACCCAAAAAGTTTAAAATTCTTTTTCATAGTATCCATGATCTTTTCACGAAGGAGCATATCTTCCGGTGAAAAATCACGCATTCCTTTAACATTTTTCAATAGATCTTTTCTCATAATATACCTTTATTTATTATAACTTATTTTTAGTTTTTTTCAAAAGTATCACCTATGAATTTTTTTCATAAAAGTGAAATTTGTTATTGCACAATACAATTGACAATTAAAGCCAAAAGAAAAGAAAAAATATAATAACCACTGAGGACACAGAGGACACTAAAATTAGTTGAGAATTGAGAGTTGAGAATTGAGATATAATGAAAGAAAAAACTTGCATTTTAAAAAAGTGTTTAGTATAAT
>CAYVPX010000007.1:0-16021 GCA_964453935.1 uncultured bacterium
CTACATAAAGATCAAATTTTTTATATTTTAGATGTATTGATACGCAATTACCATTCTCATCAGGGTTTGCATAGGCTCCACCACCGTCAAAAACCTCCCCGTTCTCAGTGAGGATCTGCATGGTTATTTCTTCGCCAAGATCAATGGTCTCACCGAGTACTGCTGTATGTCTTCCGCCTGTTGTTGAATTGACAGCAGAAATATAATCCGTATATGCTCCGCTTGAATATGAGTCCCCTCTGTCATAACATGCATTTATAATATCAAATTTTTTATGTCCGGTCTCATCACAACAGGTTATTATTTCATCCAATCCGCCAATGTGATCTTCATGGTAATGACTTGCAATCATATAATTAGCTGTATTTGCAAATCCCTCTGAATGGAGTATATCTAAAAATTTACAACCATAACCGGTATTACAATCCATTATTATCGCTTTGTGATTGGGTGTAATGATAAGCGTCCCGTCACCTTGACCCACATCAACGAAATAGACCTTGAGGTTATCGGAAAATATAGAGAATATTAGAATAAAGATTATTAACAAAAAATATCTTTTCATTGTTTATTATAACTTTTTTTGTAGATTTTAAGAAATATAAAAACAAAGTCAAAAATCGAAGGTTGAAAAGTTGAAAAGTTCAAGGTTGAAGGTTATAATGCAGTGAATAGTAAAAAGTGAATAACGAAAAAGCCATAAACTTCAAACCTTAAATTTCAATCTGCTTTTTAATTGTCAATTATCCTTTGTCCATTGTCAATTGCTTTTAGTGCTCTGTGGTAATTCCATTTCTTTGAGATTCATACGGGAACAAGTTCCCTCTGAATGACATTCTCTATACTGTATTCTATTTTATCACAAATTGGTTTTTACCGGTTTTTTTGGCTTTATATAATGCCTTGTCGGCTTGTTTGACCAATTCTTTCTCTGTCTTTATTTTTTTATAAGGAAATCCTATTCCGCCAATGCTGCAACTGATGGAGATAGAAGCTCCCGACTCCATTTCACATTTAAAATCAGAAACAGTATTAAGTATCTTTTCACAAAAAACGATTTGAGCATTTTTATCAATATTGTGTGATAGTATCACGAACTCATCACCGCCGTAACGGGCTAAAAGATCAACGGAACGGAGTTTTTTCTTCATATTTCTGCTGAGCTCTCTTAAATACTTATCTCCCATAATATGACCGTATTTGTCATTGATCATTTTAAAATCATCAAGATCAACTATTGTTAGAAGTAAATTTCCTCCGTATCTTAAAACTTTTTTCATCTCCATTGCCAGCATCTTATAAAAATATCTGCTGTTATAAAGTTTTGTCAATCCATCGTGAATGGCAAGAGCTTCGATTTCTTTATACAAATTCCCGTTCTTTATTGCAATAGCGGTTTGCGATGCAATGTTCAGAAGCATGTTTTTATCTGTTTCATTATAACTGTTCTCTTTTTCATAATCCTGCACAATAATAGCACCTATTGGGTGATTCTCCAGCATTATGGGTACACCCAGCCATGAACGCGGAGATTCACCTATTCCATTTACACCAAGCTCTTTTTCTATACCTTCATTGAATTTGGGAATCAAGACCGGTTTTTTACTCTTTATTATTTTTTCGGTAAATCCATTGGAAAATTTTCTTTTTTTTATTTTTATCTTTTTGTTTTTTTCAATAACAAAAACAAAATCAATTATATTGCTTTTTTTGTGATAAATAGCTATTTCAAAATTCCTTGTTTCCAGAAATTTTGATGTTTCTTTATATATCACTTCCCATAATTGATCCAGATCCATGGTAGAAGCAATACTTTTATTTATCTCATTAAGAGAGGTCAGTCGTGAAATATTTTCATTTAAAGAAAGAATATTCTCATTATTTTTAATTGCAACAGCAGATAATTTTACAAAAAAGTTCATGATCATCCGATCGCGTTTATTGATTTTATACGATTCTTTAAAATAAAAATTCAATGCTCCGTAATTCTTATCTCCTATAAAAATAGGGAAGGATATAACCGAATACAATTGTTCTTTTTTTATCCATTTCAATGATTTAATATCTTTTTTTTCCTTAAAGTATTTTGGAATATTTTCAAGGGACATACTCTTTTTTTCCTGTATGGCAATTCCGGCAAGATCTACACCAACCCTTGCCGAAACAATCTTAACATATCCTTTGCTAAGCCCATAACTTGCCTTGATTCTCATTATGTCGGGTTCGTCTGTTTCAAAAAGCATTATGGAACTTGCTCGAGCAGAAAGCATTTTAGCAGCAATTTCACAGATCTTATTGTTTACCTCATCAAGAGGATGAAATTCTAATATATAATTAAAGATTTCTGACATGGTATCAATTTGATCCTTTATCTTTTCCATATTTCTCCTTTTCCCTATATTTTATAATATTTTTTGAAATTTGTCAATATTCTGTAACCTTTTTTTGTCTTGGTCGTTATGATAGTATGAACGACAATGGAGGTTGTTATGAAAAGAGTCAAACTTTTTGCGTTACTATTTGCTCTGGTTTTAGGAACCAGTATTTTTGCAGTGCAAGGTCCGCGCGGTCAAATGCCGGAACAAGAACAATTGATGATGAACCAAAGGGAAAATTTTAAACCCATGGCGAGATTACAAGTAGAATTAAAGCTTACAGATGCACAAGTGGCAAAACTTGAGAAATTAAGAGATTCTCAGAGAAAATCAAGAGCAAGAATACAATTGAAGATCCAAAAGATCAGATTGAACATCAAAGAAGAGTTTCTCAATGATAAGATCAATTATGATAAGATACTGCAGTATCAAAAGCAGATCAATGCATTGAGAGATAAACTTGCAGCAGCAAGGATAAATCATTTAAAGCAAGTTGAAAAGATCCTATCTAAAGAACAATTCGAAAAATTCAAAATGCATTTTATGAATATGGGCAAAAATGCAAAAAGAGGTATGAGGTCAAGAGCTCATAACTTTATGAATAAAAGAAGCAATAAAGGTATAGGAAGAAATTTTAGATAAATTATATCAAAGTTTTTTTCAGGGAGGCATTTTGCCTCCCTTTTTTCTTTTCAATTTTTTAATATTATTTGTTTTTTTAAACCTTTTTTATTATACTTTAATTGAGGAGGTTTCATTGTGAGCAATTATAAAAAACTTTTTAGTATATTAGGGAATAATAATTGTTTTTTTTCGTTTAATACATATATGGGTAGGAGTTAAATATGAAGCGTTTATCTTTAGTAGTTTTTATTATATTTTTAATAAGTTTTTCTTATGCAAACGACCTTTTAACCTTCAAAATGCTCAATTCCAATAAAGAGTACTATGGATTTGATAATATCACTCTATATAAAACAGGCGTGTATACAGAAAACAACGAAAAAATCCCTATTGAGTACTATACCTTTCATAGTGAAAGATATGCTGCAAATTATGTTTATATAGATAAAAATCTGGCACAACTAAATCGTGGCAGTACAACGGATAAAACACAAAATACTTCGGGCAGTGCAATAAATAACCTTTTAGGATTAAAAAAGAATGAAGATGACAATGACAGTACCCTCTCTACAAGCGGAAACAATCTAAATTATAACGGGAATACGGATTATATTATACAAGGAATGGTGGTAATTGATAACAAGGCAAATCTTATCTATTACAAATCACAAGAAACATTAAAAGATTATTATAAACAAAAAAGGACCATTCGGGTTCAATGGGATTATAAAAATAGCGGCTATGATATTGATATTGTAGATATTAGGAAACCGGAAGGTGAAAGAAACCGTCATTTGTTTTTAAAGAGCTCCGGTAAATTGCCTATAATGGACAATTTTAAATCATTTGCGTATCTATACCTTATCAAAAATCCCGTAAGCGTGAAAAGAACAGAGATAAAAGGGTTGACTATTTTTAATTATGCAATGAAAAAAAAAGAAAATACCTCTTTTAATCCATTATACCCGGGTGAAGGAAACACTTTGCCGCCTGATGGTAAAACAAAATTTTACAACTTAGCTCCCTATATAAGAAAAACTTTAATTACTCAAAATAACAATTCTTATTATTTTGATGACTTTGACTTTACCTTAAATTTAGCGAAATAATCAAAATAGTAAAAAAAACTTGAAAAAAACGAAAAATATATTATAATATTTATTTATGGAGAGTGTCGATATTAGAGCCCTTATTCAAAAAGCACAGACTTTTTATCAACAAGGACGATGGAGTTTGGCAATTAATGAATATAAAAAAATAACAAATATTGATCCCTATAACATTCCGGCTCTTACTACTCTTGGAGATATTTACTCAAGGCAAGGAGACCTTAAAAAGGCATATTCAACATATCAAAAGGTGGCTAAGTTTTATGTAGAAAACAGTGAGTTTACCAAAGCAATTGGTACTTATAAAAAGATCACGCGGCTGGATGATAAGAACGGCAAAGCCTTTTATGAATTGGGTAAACTCTATGAAAATGAGGGTATGAACGATGAGGCATTGGAAAGTTACGTTAAAGCCACAGGATTGCTTAATACTTTTGATAAAGAAATAACAAAAGATATTTATTCCAGAATGGCTCGACTGGATCCTGATAATATTGATCTTCATGAAAGCTTAGCTAAAAAATTTATTGACGCAGACAATAAAAATGAAGCAAAAGATGAAATAATAACTGTAATTCGAGGATATTTAAAGATAAAAGAATATGATAAGGCAGAAGAACAAATAGCTCAACTTTCTTCCATTGTTTCTGAGGAACATGTTAACTATGCAAAAGCACTCATTGCTCAGGCAAAAGAAGATTATGTAACTGCTGAGAAACTATTGAAAAATGTTATAGGTGTTAATCCATATTTTGTAGATGCTTATTATGAATTGGGGCAAACTCGTTTAAAGGCGGGAAAAGTTCAGCAGGCAAAATTGGCATTCCAACATTGTTTAAAATATAAACCGGATTTTATTCCCGTATTGGAATACTTCGGAGATTCTAATAGAGAAGAAGGAAAGATTCCCTTTGCTGTACAGAAGTACCAGGAAGCAATCAAATATGCCTTGGATAAATCTCAATTTAATGATGCAAAAAGAATGTTAAAAAAGATTGTGGAGATCGATCCTAATAATATTCCGGCAAGAGAAAAACTGCAAAGTTTAGGTGTAGGGGTTAAAGATGGAAGCACATCCCGAGTAAATGAATTGGAAGAGAAAGAAACCTTAGCGGAAGCTGTTAAGACTACGCCCGACGAGGTTAAACTTTCTACAAATATAATGGAAATTCCCAGTGTTTCAATTGATTTTCAAACAAAAAGGAAATTGGCTGATCTCCTTGATGAGGCAAATACTTTTAATAGCACAGGAATTTATAATAAAGCCGAAGAAAATTTTAAAAAAGTCCTTGAGATTGATCCCAATAATGAAACGGCACTAAGAACACTTGCAGATAATGCTATGTTCAATGGCAATAATGATGATGCTATAAAATATTATAAACACCTTATCAAAATTTACTATAATCATGCTGATTACGAGACCGCTATTTCCCTATATGATAGAGCTAAAAGTTTAAAAAATGATGATGAATTAAACAAATTTAAAGCAGAGATAGATAAAAAGAAAGCTTTGCTGGAACAAGTGGAAACCTCCATTAAAGTCGATGAAAATACCTCAGAAGAAAATATAACCGCAACCGCTAATTTGGATGCTGCACCAACTGACGAAAAAACCGAGGAAACCCCACCCAGTAATAATACACCTGAACCGTCGGCTCAAGAGAAACAGGAAGATAATTTAGTGACCACAGTAGATAAGAATGATGTAATGCAGGGAGATTTTAACGAAGCGATTGAAAATTTTCAAGATAAGGTTGACGATGTTATTGGCGATGATATTAAGGCACATTTTGATATGGGTATGGCTTTTTACAGTATGCAGTTATTTTCTAAAGCAATTGTAGAATTCCAAAAAGTGGTTAAAGACCCAAAGACAGATATGTATTTACCTGCAGTTGAACAAATTGCTCAGTGTTTCTTAGATCAGGGATTTTATGAAGCAACAATTAATTGGGCTAATAAAGGATTGGAAAGGTCGGTTGGAGGGGATGAAAATACCGGTTTACAGTTCAAATTTCTCTTAGCCAATGCCTTAGAACAAATGGGGGAGAAACAAAAAGCGTTTCAGGTTTATCTTGAAATTTATGAGGTCAATGCCAGATTTAATGGGGTTAATAAGATCATATCTAAATTAAAAAAAGAATTAAATATTGAAAAGAATAAAAGTGTTGGCGAAGCGGTAAATGCAAAAGAAAATTTACATGATCTAATCGATGCATCGGAAAATAATCCCGTGCCACCGGAAGTCAATAAAGAAAAAAAGGAAAGTGGTGAAATAGAAAAGAAAGAGGAGAAGAAGGAAGAAAATAAAGGTGATGATGAACCTCCTAGGCAAAATCCCAAAATTAGTTTTTTATAGGATGATATATGGAAGAATTAAGCTTAGAAAAATATTTTAACCTCAAAGAGATCCCTTTTAAAACTACTGTTGACGAAAAATATTACTTCCAGTCCATTCAACATTCAAGTGCATTTAATAAAATTAAATATTTAATAGATCGTATGGGTGGGTTATCGGTATTGATAGGCGGAGCAGGTATGGGTAAATCCATGCTCGCAAGAAAATTGATCATGGATCTGGAACCAAACAGTTATGAAGTCGGACTGCTCATCGTTATTCATACGGGGATTCCCGGTATATGGATCACAAGACAAATTGCTAAATTAATGGGTGTTGATATTGGAGCATTTGCTAATCCTGATGACCCAATTGCAATTGTAACGGAATTATATAAGAAACTAATGGAATTAAATAATAGCGGGAAAAAACCTGTTATCCTCATTGATGAAGCAAATATGCTTACTAACAAAGATCAAATGGAAGAATTGCGTGGTTTGACAAACCTTGAGGTTGCCGGACAAAAATTAATTAATATCGTTCTATTGGGAATACCTGAACTTGAGGATAATTTAATGCTTGATCCTCCGCTTGCACAAAGAGTAACGGTGAAAATAACATTGGGACCCTTGCAAAAAAGCGAAATTAAAACCTATATTCAACATAGATTAAGCGTTTCCGGAGCAACTATTGATTTTTTCGAATCAAATGTATATGATAAGATCTATGAGAAAACAAAAGGTATTCCAAGAATAATAAATACACTTTGCTATAATGCTATGGTTGCATGCGTAGATCTTGGATCTACAAAAATAACGACTGATATTATAGAAGCTGTTGCTAAAAGCAGCTTCAGTAATTTACTGTAATTTTATGCGGGATTAGCTCAGTTGGTAGAGCATCTGCTTCCCAAGCAGGGGGTCGCGGGTTCGAATCCCGTATCCCGCTTATATTAAAAATGAAAGTTGATTTACATTTACACACCACCTATTCGGATGGTATCCTTACTCCGCAAAATCTTGTTAAATTTGCAAAACTTTCCGGACATTCAATAATTGCAGTTACCGATCACGATACCGTGCTTGGGATTCCTCCGGCAATTCAAGAAGGTGCCGATATTGGTGTAAATGTTATTCCAGGGGTTGAGATCTCAACATATCTGGGAGATAAGGAATTTCACATTTTGGGTTATTTTATTGATTATGAAGATCCCGAATTAAAAGAACTTTTTAAGAAGATGAATATTAAAAGGAAGGAACGCGTGATTGGAATTCTGGAGAAATTAAAAGAACATTTTAATATAAATATTAATTTCAGCGAGATAGAACATCACTTTAAGTCCAAAAATTACGGCAGACCGCACATTGCAATACTCCTTAAAGAAAAAGGTTATGCAGAATCTATTTCAGATGCTTTTCAAAAATATTTATATGATAATGGTCCCTGTTATGTTAAAAAATTTTATTTTTCAGTAGAAGATGCCATAAATATTATCCATAAAAAAGGTGGTATTGCGGTATTGGCTCATCCCGGAATATATTTTAATGAAAATAATATTGAAGAATTTTACTCCTTGATGAAATATAATTTTGACGGGATCGAGGTATATCATCCCAATAATCTGGAGCTTACACCAATCCTTTTGGATTATACCAAGAGGAATAATTTAATAATGACTGGTGGGTCTGATTATCACGGCTATTTAAAGCAAGATTTTTTCGATTTTACCATTCCTCTTGATGAAAACTATGCTATGGACCTGATAAAAAGATTTTCTAAAAAGACGGTTTAAGGAGAAAACTATGAAAAAAATAAATACTATATTGCTGATAATCCTCACATTTGTCATGATCTCGGGCGTTAACCTGAGAAAACAGGCATTGGAACATAAGAATAAGGCAAAAGAATATTTTCAAGCCCATGACTGGGCAAACGCTGTAAAAGAATATCGGCTGGTAGACTCATTCTCCCCTGAGATGGATGCTGAGATTGCCGAACATTTTAAAAAGGCACAATTAGAGTGGGTAAAATCTTTGATTGGTAATGACAATAAAAAAGCATTGGATCTTTTGAAAGACCTTATTTACACACGACCAAAATATACAATACCATACTATTATTTAGGCTTACTGAACGAAAAATCAAACAATTATGATAATGCTCAAAGTTACTATGAGCAATTTTTAAAAAAAGATACAGGCACTGAATTTCATAAAGAAGTAGCTGATAAGATCGCTTTATGGAAAAGTGATCGGACACATTTTAAGAATGGCGTCCAATTCATGGCAAATGGAGATTTTGCTCTTGCTTATGATGAATTCAGTAATGTTAAAACAATAAATAAGAAAAAAGCACAAAATTTTTTACAAAAAATTAATTCTGTTTTGGGAAATTCTGTTAATAATTCAAGCAATGACAGTAAAACTTCTACTGTACAGGATGCGGGGAATGATGCAGAACTTTTAAAAAGCCTGAAAACCGCCATTGAAAATAGGGATATAGCTTTATTAAAGAACCTTATAGCTGATGATTTTACCTCTATTATTGGGAATAAGGATAATTTAATAGGTTATTATAAGAATTTTTGGTTCACATTTTTTACCGACCTTCATTTTAATTATAATAATGTAAAAAAGATGAAGATCTCTGATACAAAATTACAGGTCTCTTTTGATTATACACTTAAAGGAATATACAACGGTAAAGATATGTCCCTTTATAATAAAAATTTCACATTCGGAACGGAGAATTCCATAAGCGGTAAAATGCTTTTCTATATAGAAAAAAAGGATAACAAATGGCAAATAACAAACTAAAAGAGGGTAAAAAGATCGATGAAATAATATCGTTTATTAAACATGCAAAGAATGATATCGGACAGATAATCTATGGACAGGAAAAGGTTAAAGATCTAATTCTTTTAACTATCTTGTCGGGGGGACATTCCATTATAACCGGTGTTCCCGGACTGGCGAAAACCATGCTTATTAGAAATTTCAGTAAACTTTTTAATTTGAGTTTTTCCAGGATCCAATTTACCCCGGATATGATGCCATCTGATATTATTGGAGCAGAAATAATTGATTTTGATGACAATAAAAATAAACATTTTACATTTCACAAAGGTCCCATTTTCGCAAATTTGATACTTGCAGATGAAATAAATAGAACGCCGCCGAAAACACAGGCGGCTCTTTTACAGGCAATGGAGGAAAAAAATATTAGTGTCGCGGGGATTACATATGAACTCCAAAGACCGTTTTTTGTTTTTGCAACACAAAATCCCATTGAACAGGAAGGAACCTATCCCTTGCCTGAGGCTGAACTTGATAGATTTCTATTCAATATTGAAATGGATTATCCGCAAAGTGATATAGAGATTGAGATAAGTAAAAATTATCCCGATATTGAAAGCATAGAGTTGAAACCCTTTATTGATGGTGAAAAACTTATTTCATACATTAATTTTATTAAGAATATTGAAATTGCGCATGACCTCATTGCAAAAATTGTGGAATTAATAAGAAATACCAGGCCTAATACTACAAAATTTGATTTTGTTAAAAAATATTTGAAGTGGGGCGCAGGTCCGAGAGCAAGTCAATATCTTATGCATGCATCCAAAACAATGGCGCTGCTTAAAGGTCATTCAGTGGTAAGTGATGATGATGTAAGGGAGCTTATTTCCCCCATTATTAAGCATAGAATAATTTTGAGCTTCACAGCAAATGCCGAAAATATTTCAAAAGAAGATATCCTCAATAAACTCTTAAAAGAATTAAAATGGCAGTAGCACAGATAATTGTTGTTCCTCTTGGCACCAATACTCCCTCAGTAAGCAAATATGTTGCAAATGTATTGGGGATCATAAAAAAATCAGGACTGAAATATGAGTTGACATCCATGTGTACCATAGTGCAGGGTAGCGTAGATGAAATTTTAATATTAATAAAAAAGGTTCACGAAGAACCTTTTAAAATGGGGGCATTGCGTGTTGTTACAAAACTCGAGATCGATGATAGAAGAGATAAGGAACTTACCATTGAAGGTAAAAAACAAGCGGTTTTAAAAAAACTTAAATAAAATAACCACTATATATCTCATTTACCTATTTTTCAAGACAAAAGCGGCGACACCGAATGAAACAGAGACATTCATTGACTCAACATCATTTTTCATGGGTATTTTTAAAACATGATCACACTCTTTCAATAACCCTAATCTTATTCCCTCTCCTTCATTTCCTAAGATAAGTCCTATACCATTTTCTCCTTCTTTATAATCTCCAATATCCATATCCCCATTCATATCCAATCCGAGAATGGAAATATTATTCTCTTTTAATATTTTGATCTCACCCAAAAGATTATTAGTTTGGCAGATGAGGATCTTATTTATATTACCTTGTGAAATCCTTTCAACCTCGGGGGTTATTCCTGCGGAACGATGTTTGGATATCACCAACCCATGAACGCCCAAGGCGGCAGCGGTACGAATTATAGAACCAAGATTGTGTACATCTTGAATTCGATCCAGCAATACAATAAACGGCTTTTCATCATTAGCTTCCGCATATTTTATAAGCTCCATAATGGGAAAATATTTTCTTTTGCCGAGAAAAAGCATTACCCCTTGTGAGTTCATTGAATAACTTGCATTAAAATTCTTAGCGGGTATGATCTCCGTTCTTATTCCTTTATTTTTCGCGAGGTCTTGTATCTTTCTTATTTTTTCCCCGACACTTCCCTCTTTTATCAATAATTTGATAAATTCTCTATCATCTTTTTTTAAGGTTTCTAAAACAGCATTTCTACCATAAATTTTACGCATATCTATTCTTCAAATGCCTCAATTGCCTTTTCAATCCGTTTCACCAGTTCATCTTTTGAAAGAAAAATAAAGAAATACTGTAATTCCGCACCTTCTTTCTTTCCGGATAGTATGTATCTCATGGGAATAAACAGATCTTTTCCCTTAATATTAAATTCCTTTGACAGATGTTTAAATAGATTCCCAACCCCTTTAAGTTCTAATTTATCAACACTTTTTACGGCTTTCACAAGCTTTTTTAAAAGCATTAGATAATTGCTATCAAGTGAACCTATAAGTGCTTTGTTTAATTTCCATTCAGTAAAATCCTTGATATGTTCTTCAATATCATTTAGTGTAAAAAAGTGGTCTTTCATTGCTTTAATATATTTTAATGCTTTTTCCTTATCATTATTGAAAAATTCATTTTTTAAAATATCAGGATATAGCAGTAATATCTCCTGCGGAGTTTTCTTTCTGAGGTATATGCCGTTCATCCAATGTAACTTATCAATATTCATTATTGCAGGATTTTTTGATACATGTTCCAAAGAGAACATTTGTGAGATTTCGTCCAGTGAAAATATTTCTTCTTGTTTTCCATCTTGCGCAGGGGGTGTCCAGCCCAAAAGAGCAAGAAAATTATCCAATGCCTCAGGTAAATATCCTTGTTTTTCAAATTCCTCTACTGAGGTTGCACCATGCCTTTTTGATAATCTCGTACCATCGGCACCAAGTATCATGGAAACATGAGCAAATTTTGGAAGTGGAAAACCCAGAGCTTCATATAAAAGCACCTGTTTAGGGGTATTTGAAAGGTGATCATCCCCTCGTATCACATGTGTGATCTGCATAAGAGCATCATCTATTACAACACTATAGTTATAGGTGGGATAACCATTGGAACGCATAATGACAAAATCCCCCAATACATCAGAATCAAATTCCATATCACCGTGAATAAGGTCTTTGAATCTTATTTTTTTCTTTTCGGGCACTTTAAATCTAATGGCAAAGGGTTTTCCCGCGTCAATCTTATCTTTTATTTCACTAGGCGAAAGATCTCTGCATTTACCGGAATATTTTACCGGTAGTCCTTTTTCAAGTTGTTCTTCTCTTTCTTTTTGCAGTTCTTCCGTGGTACAAAAACAAGGGTATGCTTTGCCTTCATCAATAAGTTTATCTAAATACTTTTTGTACAGATCAAACCGTTTTGTTTGAAAATACGGACCATATTCCCCACCGATCTCTGGACCTTCATCCCATGATAATTTTAGCCATTTTAAACTTTTTATAAGATTATCAACCGATTCTTTGGTTGACCTTTCAATATCTGTGTCCTCTATTCTCAAAATATATTTACCATTGTTCTTTTTAGCAAACAAATAATTAAATAATGCAGTCCTGGCTCCGCCAATATGCAATAAGCCCGTTGGAGACGGTGCAAATCTTACTCTTATCATAAAAGTTCTCCATTTTCCTTTAAATTTTTTATTAATGAGGCAATACCATTTTCGATATTCCACTTCGATTCATATCCAATCTTTTTTGACAAACTTAGATCGGCTTCCGTATGATCTTGATAGAATGAATACGGATTATCAAAGTACTCTATTTCATAATTTGTTCCTAATTCCTTGTTTATAATTTCCACAACCCTATTAAATGTTGTTGCTGCACCGCAACCCAAATTATAGATACCGCTAACCTTTGATTCGTAAGCGGAAATGATCCCTAAAACAACATCTTTAACATATACAAAATCTCTTTTTTGCTCACCCCACTTAAACAATCGAGGTCTTTCTCCCTTTATCATCTTTGCTGCCAATTGATAAACCATTGAAGCGAACTTGCCCTTATATTTCTCTCTTTCTCCGTAAACATTGAAAAATCTCAAACCCGTTATTTGTGAATTCACAGCTTTATTTAAATAATACTTTGTAATATTATCCATCATCAATTTTGAAAAAGCATAGACATTTTCGGGAGAATCACCGTCCTCTAATTTATTGGGTCCCGGTTTTTTACCATAAACAGATGCAGATGATGCATATATTATGGGTATTTTATTGGGAATAGTGAATTCAAGTAATCTTTTAAATGATAAGATGTTTATTTTTGTCATTTCATATTGATCCGTTACAGTGGTATCCGATATTGCTCCAATATGAAAAATAACACTTGGTTTCAGTTCTTTTACAAATTTAATAAAATTCTCATCTCCTATTGAGTACGGATAAAATATACCATTAAATCCCTTTAAGTTTTTGAAATTTCCTGACCAGAAATTATCAACAGCATATATTTCAGCATCTTTATATTTTTTCTGCAATGCAAGTGTGAGTGTTGAACCTATAAACCCAGCAGCTCCTGTTACAAGTATTTTCATTTTTTCCCCTTTTTATAAAATTTTTCGATAGTGTTAACTACAAGTTCTATCTCATCATCCCGCAATTCTGCAAAAATAGGAAGAGAGATTACCTCATCGCAGACCTTTTCTGTATTTGGAAGATCCCCTTTCTTATATCCCAATGATTTAAAGGCGTTTTGTAAATGAATGGGTGTTAAATAATATATTTTTGTACCTATATCATTGTCAGAAAGAAATTTATTCAATTCAAATCGGTTATTCTTTACCTTTATTGTATATAGATTATAAATATGCGTTGACATTTCGGATTCATATGGCACCTCAATATAATTATTTAACGCTTTCTCTTCAATTAATTTTTTATAAAGTTTACTATGTTCCACCCTTAATCCGTTCCAATTATCAAGATACTTCAATTTTTCCGTTAAAATAACGGCTTGTAATGTATCCAATCTTGAATTGACGCCAATGATCTCAGAATAATTATTATTTATTTCACCATGATTTCGTAATTGCAATAATTTATCATAGTATTTTGAGTTATTCGTAACGATCATACCACCATCACCATAACCGCCTAAACTCTTCGTGGGATAAAATGAAAATGCACCGAGATCACCAATGGTCCCTGCCTGTTTACCGCCATATTCTGCACCCAATGCCTGGCAGGCATCTTCCACAACAAAAAGTTTATGCTTTTTTGCAATCTCCATAATAAAATTCATATCTGCAGTTTGTCCGTAAAGATGAACGGGAATAATTGCTTTTGTTCGAGAATTTATTTTTTCTTCTATTGCTCCGGGATTAATATTAAAGGTTTTATCATCAATATCTACCAATACTGGCTTAGCACCTATTCGAATAATTGCTGTTACAGTAGACGAGTGCGTTAACGATGTTGTTATTACCTCATCTCCTTTGCCAATTCCTAAAACTAAGAGTGATAGCCATATGGCATCACTGCCAGAGGCAACACCTATTGCGAAGTTACTATTTAAATAGGAAGACATTTTCTGCTCGAACTCTTTCAGTTCCCTGCCTAAAATAAAATTCTGTTTTTCAAATACTTTCTCAAATCCAAGAAAAATGTTATTTTTTATATATCTGTATTGTCGACTTAGATCAAGAAATGGTACCTTCATTTTAATTTTATCCTAATTTGCTTTTATGCGGATATTTATCAATCCGTACGGGTTTTCCTGTTTCGGCAGATTCATATATTGAATGAATGATCTCCAAAGATTTTCTACCTTCAACCCCATCTATCAAACCGGCTTTTTTATTTAAAATTGAATCAATTACGTGTTCCAAATATGCCTTATGACCAAAGCCATATACATTGGGAGGGTTTGTTGAATACTTTTCAATAATGTTTTCATCTTCCGCAAGTTTTTTTTCAAATTTCCATGTAACAATCTTATTCATTGCAAATCCGCCGATCTCTACTGTTCCCTTTTCCCCGTAAATATTTATTGAACCCTCCAGATCCTCTGGCGAGGTATTTGTTGTGGCTTCAATAATACCCAATGCGCCATTGTTTGTTTTCAATACGGCAACACCTGTATCTTCTACCTCAATATTATGAAAGAATGTATCGGTATAAGCAAAAACCTCCTTAACAGGTCCAAGCATCCACTGAAGCATATCAATGTGATGAGATGATTGATTTGTCAAAACACCGCCATCCATTTTCCAGGTGCCATGCCAATTGTCCATATCGTAGTATTCTTGTGTACGGCGCCAGTGTATCCTAACAGTTCCAAGAAATATTTTTCCAAACCGACCATTTTCTACAGCTTCTCTTAGTTTTATTATGGGAAGATTAAACCTATTTTGTTTTACCACAAATAACCTTGTTTTTTCTTTTTTACAAATATTTATCATTTCGTCAGCATCTTTCAATTTCAATGCTATTGGTTTTTCCACAACAATATTATCAATATACGGTGCTAATTTAATGGTATGTTCTGCATGATACCCTGAAGGTGTACAAATATTTACAATATTCAATTTTTCATTTTTTACCATTTCTATAAAGTCAAGGTAATATGGTACATTAAATTTTTTTGAAAATCCCTTTGCTTTTTTTTCATCAATATCACATACTGCTGTTAATTTCGCATGTTCCATCTTTGATAGTAATGTTGCATGCCTAATTCCTATCCTGCCACAACCGACTAAACCGAAATTCAACATAGTGCCTCCGATTTTGTATTATAACATATTTAAAGATTTTTTTAAACTATAATTATCATTATTAACTAAAATGAGGAAGCTGTATTTTATTATGGAATAAAAATAGAGTATTTAGCTTTAGGTTGATCAATAAAATTAGTTTTGTACTTTATTTCTCTATTTTCGAAAAATATGCTATAATATAATGTTACTTTTT
>CAYVPX010000008.1:0-15720 GCA_964453935.1 uncultured bacterium
AAAGAAAAAAACGGTGGAAAGGGTTCTGCCCTACAAAAAGGATTCGAAATTGCCACAGGTGATATTATATTAATCCAAGATGCAGACTTAGAATATAGTCCCGACGATTATCCTGATCTATTAGGACCGATATTAAAAGGCAATGCGGATATTGTCTATGGATCAAGATTTTTATCGAAGACACATAGAGTATTATACTACAGACATTATGTTGGAAATAAATTAATTACAACTCTTTCAAATTTCTTTTCTAATATCAATTTAACGGATATGGAGACATGTTATAAGGTGTTTGTGAGAAAGGTTATTGACAGACATCAATTTAAAAGCAAAAGGTTCGGATTTGAAGTCGAATTTACCGCTACGGTCTCACATATGGGTTTGAGGATCTATGAGGTACCCATATCATATAATGGCAGAACATACGAAGAAGGTAAAAAGATTGGTACCAAGGATGCTATTGAAGCGGGTTTTCTTATTCTTTGGGCTAATCTTTTTATGCGGATCTATAATAAATAATAAATTTATTTGCATTTTTACTGATTTTTAGGTAAAATGTAACTATGAAGATAAAAATAGTCGGTGCTTATGGTGCTTCATTATCTACCTACCATTTAACAACATTTATACTGGATCATACCATTGCTCTGGATGCGGGATCTTTAAATACAATGGATCTTGAAGACCAACTTGCAATAGATCATATATTTGTTACACATGCTCATCTTGATCATATCGGAGGAATTGCATTCTATATTGATAATATTTTTGCGTTGACAAATAAGACAATTGTTATTCACGCAATCCCCGAGGTTATTAAAAGCATGAAAACACATCTTTTCAGTCGTGATATTTGGGTAGATTTTTCAAAATTACCCTCAGAAGGGAGGCCCAGAATATCTTTTGATGAACTACATTTTTTTGAACCCGTTGAGGTGAACGGGAAAAAGATAACACCATTGCCAACAGAACACATTGTCCCGTCCAGCGGGTTCTTAATTGAGGAAAAGAAAAAATATTTTCTGTACACAGGGGATATGATACATGCACCGAAAATGTGGGATTATGTTAATAAATTACCAAATTTAAAGGGAATGATAATCGAGGTTTCTTTCCCGGATAGTTTAATGAATGTTGCGAAGGCAAGCAAACATCTGACCCCTTCGTTGTTAAGAGAGGAATTAAAAAATTTAAAGCACAAAGAGACCGAAATATTTATTTATCATATTAAACCGATGTTTATTGATGAAATAGTGCAGGATCTGTTCCCAAAGGTAATAGATCGAAATATTAAATTGTTGTATGAAGACGAAATTATTGAAATATAGGAGCAATAAATGGGGTGGTTTAGTAGAAAAAAGAAACCTGGACATAATGAGAATACAAGTGTAGATATAAAAAAAGAGGCATGGAAAAAATGTCCTCAATGCGGTGAGATCATTTGGTCTAAAAATCTTGTAGATAATGAATTTACCTGCCCAAGTTGCGGATACCACTTTCGGCTTACTTTTAAAGAAAAAATTGTATTTTTTACAGATCATAATTCTTTTAAAGAATTATTTGAAAACATTGGTAGTAGCGATCCCCTTAATTTTAAGGATATTCAGCCGTACAAAAAACGTATACATAAAACAGAAGCAAAAACAGGGAAAAAATCAGCTTTTACGGCAGGTACTGCAACCATTAATGATAATGCGGTAGCTATAGGGTTCTTAAATTTTGAGTTTATGGGTGGCTCTCTTGGTTCCGCCGAAGGTGAAAAAATTGCCTTGCTAATTGAACATGCTATTGAAAATCATCTTCCATTGATAATTGTATCATCTTCCGGTGGTGCCAGAATGCAAGAATCCATTTATGCATTGATGCAAATGGCTAAAACATCCGGAATGCTTGCAGAATTTAATAAGGCAGGCTTGCCATATTTAAGCATATTATTAGATCCAACAACCGGCGGTGTTTCCGCATCATTTGCAATGCTGGGAGATCTGAATATTGCAGAGCCTAAGGCTTTGATCGGCTTTGCAGGTCCCAGGGTCATTCAACAGACCATAAAACAAGATCTTCCCGATGGTTTTCAAAAATCCGAATTTCTTTTAGAACATGGTATGGTAGATCTTATCATTAAAAGAAAAGAATTTAAGGAAAAATTAGGAAAAATTTTGGAATATCTCAATGGCAATAGATAAAGAAACATTAAATGAATTATATAAAAAGAAACAATCTGAGATCAAATATAACCTCGATAACATTAAAAAATTAGCAAAGGCGTTCTCCAACCCACAAAAAGAATTAAAGGTTATTCATATTACCGGTACAAACGGTAAAGGTTCTGTTTCCGCTATTTTGGAATCGTTATTAATAGAAAGCGGATTTAAAGTAGGACTTTTTACATCACCCCATTTAGTTAATTATAATGAACGATTTAGGATAAATCAAAAAGATATTGATGATAAAAATTTAAAAAAATATATTGAACTAGTTATAAAGAAATCGAAGGAAATAAAAATTGAACCATCATTTTTCGAGATTTCAACGATGGTTGCATTTTTATATTTCTCAAGGGAAAAAGTGGACTATGCCATTTTAGAAGTGGGCCTTGGCGGCCGTCTCGATGCAACTAATATTGTTATCCCCGAAATTTCGGTGATAACAATGATAGATATTGAACATAAACGATTATTAGGTAATACAAAAACAAAAATAGCAAAAGAGAAATGTGGTATTATAAAGAAAAATCGTTTATTTATTACTGGAGAAACATCACAAAGAATAAAGTCGGTCATCCTAAATGAAGGTGCTCGACTTGGCGGTATATATGGTAAAGAATATAAAATAAACATAAAAAAAATTGCAGAAACATTGAAAAATCAAAAAATAGATATTATTATCGGTGGTCATATTTTTAAGAATATAATATTTTCATTATTGGGAGAGCATCAAGTAAGAAACTTAAGATTAGCATTGAATTGCTACCTGAACCTCTTCAAAAATATTTCTATTGGCGTTTTGGAAAAAGGTTTAAAAAATATTATCTGGAATGGTAGAATGACGCTGATTTTTTCTTATCCTATTGTATTTATAGATGGTTGTCATAATCGGTCCGGTTCTGATTCATTAAAAAAAAGCATTATCAGTATTTTTAATAAGCATAAATTCAGCAATAAATATCTTCTATTTGGGATGGTAAAAAAGAAAGATCTATCATATGTATCTGCGAATATTTTCCCGCTATTTGATAAAATTTTTATTACTGATTTCGAAAATGAAAGAGCAAGAGATTTAAAAGATTACCTCCCATACTTGAAAAAAAATGCAAAAAAATTTATCATATTCAATAATATGGATGATGCGTTGGAAGTTTTACACCTAACAATGAAAAAAAATGATTTTTTATTGTGTACAGGATCATTATATTTAATAGGCGATTTTTTAAAGAGGAGTAAGTCATGGGAAAGGTAGTGTTTGAAAATGTTGAAAAAACATATGATAATGGTTTTTTAGCAGTAAAAGGAATAAATCTTGAAATTTTAGACAAAAAATTTACCGTAATTGTAGGACCTTCCGGATGCGGGAAAACCACTACATTGCGGATGATCGCCGGGTTGGAAGAAGTAACCTCCGGAAAGATATATATAGACGATGTTATGGTTAATAATATTTCACCTAAGGATAGAAATATTGCCATGGTTTTTCAAAACTATGCCTTATATCCGCACATGACGGTATATGAAAATATGGCATTTGGATTAAGGCTGAGAAGATATCCTAAAAAGGAAATTGATGAAAGGGTAAGATCGGCAGCTGAAGTATTAGGGATTACCAAACAATTGGAGAAAAAACCTAAAATGCTTTCCGGCGGGCAGAGTCAAAGGGTTGCAGTCGGCAGAGCAATTGTTCGAAAACCCAATGTCTTTCTTTTTGATGAACCTTTGTCCAACCTTGATGCAAAAATGAGAGTGCAAATGAGAACTGAGTTACAAAAACTCCATAATAAATTAAAAACCACAATGATATATGTTACACATGATCAAATGGAAGCAATGACAATGGGAGATCAGATCGTTGTAATGAATAATGGTAATGTTATTCAAATAGCGGATCCTATTACAATGTACAATTTCCCCAAGAATAAATTTGTTGCCGGCTTTATTGGCTCTCCTGCAATGAATTTTATGAACGGTAAGATCGTAAAAAAGGGAAAGGATCTATTTTTTACCAATACTGATGGTGTTCAGTTGCAGATATTTAAACATCATATAGAAAAATTAGAAAATTATGTTGACAAAGAAATTATATTCGGGTTTAGACCGGAACATGTAAATGACAAAATATTTGTTCCCGATGCAAAAATTAATACTATTATAAAAGCCACCGTTGATGTTGTAGAGCCAATGGGATCAGAGATATATATATATTTTAAAACAAAATCAAATTCTTTTGTAGGTAAACTAAACCCAAAGGTGAGTGTAAAGCTCGGAGATATTATTGAGCTTGTTATTGATATGGAAATGGTCCATTTCTTTGATAAGGAGACAGAAGATACCATAATATGATAAATTGGAAAAATATAAAAATTATTTTTAGCGATATTGACGGTGTTTTAACAGATGGTAGTTTGATTATTTTTAATAACGGAACTTATGCTAAATCTTTTTCTACCCGTGACGGGCAAGGAATTGAAATGGCAAAAGCTAAAAATATAGAAATATACTGGATAACGGGAAGAGACGATTATTCCTCAAGAATAAGAGCAAAAGAACTATCTGTAGGGTATATATTTTCCAATGGCAGGAATAAATTGGATATTGTTAAAGAGGTTTTAAAAAATAAAAAATTAAAATCTTCAAATGCCCTATTTATTGGTGATGATATACCGGATCTTCCTGTAAAAAAAGAGCTTTATTTTGCTTGTCCGCAAGATGCTCATGCGTCTGTCAAGACAAGTGCTGATCTAATTGTACCGTTCAACGGCGGACAAGGTGTTTTACGTTATATTATTGATATGGTATTAAATGAGAGTTAAGTTTTTTTTTTGCACTAATCGTTCTATTTTCCGTAGGATGTGCGAAATCAAATAAAAATTTGCACTCCTTGATAAAAGCGGATTACTATATTGAACATGTAAAGATCTCTGCAAATCAGGGGAAGACACCTCTTTGGACCTATTGGGGTAATTCTTTGGAGATCAAAAAAAATCTGCTTATGGGAAATAATGTGAAAATAAAATTTAATAAGGATAAAACTCTAAGTGGGAACTATGGAGAAATGGTTGAAAAGAAATATATGAAACTGAGAAAAAATGTAGTTTATGAGGATAAAAATTATAAATTAACCTGTAATAATTTATTCTATGATCTTATTTTTCATAAGATTAAAATAAAGGGAAATTTTATCCTTAGGGAAAAGGTGAAAAAAACTATTATTTATGGAGAGAACTTGACAAGTGATGAAAATTTTATTAATATACATATTGATAAGATCAATAAATTAATATTAAAAACGAGAGAAAAAAATGGGCAGTAGAAAAGAAACCTTGGAGGCAAAGAATTTAAAAAAGATATACAAAGGAAAGGAAGTTGTAAAAGATGTTTCTCTCATCTTGAAACAAGGGGAAATAATAGGACTTTTGGGACCTAATGGTGCTGGGAAAACGACATCATTTTATATGATTGTGGGATTGATAAAACCAAATGCAGGTGATATTTTTATAAATAATGAAAACGTGTCAACTTATCCCATATATAAACGAGCTAAGTTGGGAATTACATATCTTCCTCAAGAAAAGTCAATCTTCAGGAACTTAACCGTTTGGGATAATATTATGGCAATTGTAGAATACAATGAACCCGATAAAAAGAAAAGAAAGGGGATAGTAGAAAAGTTATTGGATGATTTTTCAATAACAAGGCTTTATAAAAATAAAGGCAATCAGCTATCGGGTGGTGAAGCCAGAAGGGTTGAAATAGCCCGCGCTTTGGCGACTAACCCCAAATTTATACTTTTGGACGAACCCTTTACGGGTGTTGATCCAAAATCAATTGAGGAACTTCAAAATATAGTGCTGAAATTAAAAAAAAGAGGTATAGGTATTTTAATTACAGATCATAATGTTAGGGAAACCTTGAAAATAACAGACTTTTCTTATATAATATACGAAGGGAGTATTTTGAAGAGCGGAAATAAAGGAGCCCTTATTAATGATCCTCTTGTTAGGAAGATATATTTAGGAGATAATTACAATATATAATGGAAAATAAAAAGATGAGTCTTAACCTTAATATAAAGAACTCTTTAAAACAAGAACTAAGATTAAGCCCTCAGCTGATCCAGACAATGAAACTATTGGAGCTCACTACATTAGAATTAAAGAATGAGATCAAAGAAGAATTGGAAGATAATCCTTTTTTGGATGAGGGCCCGCAAACAGATACATTTGATATGCTGGGAAGTACTATGGATAGGCCGCAAAAAGATGATCCGGATGTTGACTATGATTATATTGATGATTATTATAGTGGAACCGATAGTAATCCGGACGACGAAAATGTTATTGAAAATACTCTGAGGCAAGGAACAACTCTTGAAGAAAGGTTGAAAGAGCAAATTGATGTTGCTGTAAATGGCGAACTTGAAAAAAAAATCGCCTACTATATAATAAGTAATTTGAACGAACACGGTTTCCTTCAACTTTCTTCATATGATATTTACTTAGACCTGAAGGAAACTTATCCTGAAATTGAAAAGGAAAAGATTGAAAATATTCGTCAGAAGATCATGAAGTTAGAACCGTTGGGATGTGCTTCATATAACTCAAAAGAAGCATTGTTGGTTCAAATAGAATATGATGAAGGGAAATCAAAACTTTATAAGATAATAAATAATTATTGGGATGATGTCCTAAATTTGCGCTACGAGAATATTACCAAAAACGAGGATATAGCCGAAGAAGAAGTTAAAAAACTTATATTTTCGTTAAAAAAATATGAAATATATCCGGGAAGACAATACCAAAATGAGATTGCACCTATGGTCTCTATTGATGCGGTTGTCTTTTTAAATAATGAAGATAAGATCGTTGTTGTTGTAACTGATGGGGATTTAGCGAACCTTACATTAAATCAAAGCTACTGGTCAGAGGTTAACAATAAAAAATTCTTCTCTAAAAAGCAAATAATGAGAATGCGCTCGAAATATGAAAATGCTCGCTTTTTAATCAAAGGTATCTATCAAAGAAGAGAGTCCATCTATTTAATTACAAAAGCAATATTTGAGATACAAAAGGATTTTCTTAAGATTGGTATAAATGGATTAAAGCCGTTAAAACTCAAGGAAATTGCAGCTATTACCAATATGCATGAATCTACTGTTAGCAGAATAACAAGAAATAAATATGTGCAAACGCCACGCGGTATATATCGGCTGAAATATTTTTTTTCCAATGCTATTGGAGAAACAGAGGAGAATAGCACCTCTACAAAAATAGTAAAGGATCATATAAAGAATATCATTAAGAATGAAAAAAATGGTCATGTATTAAGTGATCAGGAAATTGTTGAAATATTGAAAGAACAGTACAATAACTCTATTGCAAGACGTACTGTTGCGAAATATAGAGAGTTCTTGGGTATCCCCAAGCAGTCCATTAGAAAAAGGAAACAAAAATAGGAGGTTTCTATGGAAGTAGTTATCAATGGTAATTTTCATGTGACAAACCACATTAAGGACTATTTTGAAAAGAAAGTTGCAAAATTCGAGAAATTGTTTACTTCACCTGTAACAATACATGCAAATGTGCTACATGAGGGAAATGGTTATACACTCGAAACAAGTTTTATTGCAGGTAAAAGAACATTTCACCTTAAGGAACAAGGGCAACAGCCGTTAGAAGCCATTGACAAGGTAATGGACAAATTGGAAAGAGTAGTTTTTAAAGAAAAGGAGATTAAACATATCAGAAGGTCAAAAAAGTCATTGAAAAATATTGACCTCGATATAGAAGAAGAAGTGGATGGCAATGAATATGATATTAGGTATATTAATTTGAAGCCAATCTCGGTTGAAGAAGCAAAAATGTTGCTTGAAGAAAATAAATTGGATTTTTATCCTTTTGTAAACGATGAAACAGGGAGAATTAATATAATTTTTAAAAAGAAAAACACATATGGATTATACGTACAAAATAAATAACAATAATGGTGTTACGATTAAACAATTTATTGCAGATCTTCAAGGATATGAGACATTAGAAGATCTTACAATGCTGAAGGGTGTGGGAAAGCGGAGAATTAAATTCCCCGAATTCGGTTCATTAGGATTATTGTTCTTAAAATTTTTTAAAAATCATGTTTCCGGACAAATATACCTATTAGAAAACAGAAAAACTTCCTATTTTTATTCTATGACATATGAGGATAAAAAGTCTTTTTTAGAATCCATTAAATATTTGAAAATACCGTTATTTATTGTTTGCGGGCATAAACCATTAAAAAGAGATATTGCTCTTTTCAGAGAATACAATTCCCCACTTTATTTTACGAAGGACAAGAGAAAAGATGCTCGTGATAAGATTGAACGATATCTTAATTTTATTTTCTCTAAAAAAGTTTCGATCCATGGTGTATTGATGGATGTATTTGGAATTGGTATATTGATCAGAGGAAAAAGCGGTATTGGGAAAAGCGAGCTCGCCATTGATCTTTTGGAAAAACGTCATCGTTTGGTTGCCGATGACCTTGTTATTGTCCATAAGAACGGTGAATTCATAACCGGTTATGGATTAAACAACTCTCCATTTGCTTTCCATATAGAAGCCCGTGGCGTTGGGTTGATCAATGTCAAAAATCTATTTGGGGTAGAATCCATTCGGGTTAAAAAACGCGTTGAAATAATTGTCGATCTTGTTAGCGGCGATAAAATTGACAATTCTAACTTCGATAGGATAAGGGTTAAACCTCAATTTGAAAATATTCTTGGAATTGAGCTCCAAAAATACACAATTCCTGTTACATATTCAAAAAATTTGGCAAATCTTATAGAAGTTATTGCATTGACCCATATTGCCAATATTATGGGACAAGGTACAATGGACACTTTGAACAAAGATATAGTAAAAAACGAAAAAAAACAGGTCATTGACAAGTATTTTTTCATAGCAGATGATGAATAAATTGAAGATATTTATTTTAACTCATGGAAATTTGTGCCGTTCATTTAGTAGTGTGTTAAAACACATGATAGGAGGATCACTCGGAAAAATAATTATTCCAATACCTTTGGATGAACGTACAAGTAGGGAAGAATATTATGAAATGGTGAATAAAGAGATCGATGATAGTGAAATAATATTTTTTACGGATATACCTGGCGGAACACCGGATATTGTTGCTAAAATGATCGTTATGAAACGTGAAAAAGGTTTTGTCATTTCAGGAGTAAATCTTCCCATGCTAATAAACCTTATGCACGAAAATGAATTTGATGATCTAGAAAAATTTGCTGACAAATTGATTATTTCTGGAAAAAATGGAATACAAAAATTTTATAACCAGGATTGATGATAGATTGATCCATGGACAAGTTAATGTAGGATGGATAAAAGCCTTACATATCAAACAAGTGTTTGTTGTTGATAATGATAGCTATAAAGATGAATTTTTGATTAATCTTTGGTCTATGTCTGTTGATAAAGATGTTCAAATAAGTGTTTTTGATCAAAATCGGTTTATAAAGGAATATGTTTCTTTGGATTTCAACAATACCATGCTTCTTTTAAAAAATATTGAAAATCTTTATAATCTGGTTATAAAGCTTCCCGATTTTTTTAAGGAAATAAATATTGGCGGACTTCATTATGAAGATCGTAAAATGGCGGTTTTCCCTTGGTTTTTTGTCTCAGAAAAGGATATTGAATATCTTAATAAAATTGTTGAAAGAAATATCAATATTTATATACAAATGACACCAGGTGCCCAGCGTATTAATGTTGACAGTAAATTTTTGATAAAAATAGAGGATTTATGGCAGAGCAATCACGCTTGATCCTGTGCTTTCATAATCACCAACCTGTTGGGAATTTTGACTTTGTAATTGAAGATGCTTATGAAAAATCATACAAACCGCTCTTAGAAACAGTAGCACAATTCCCAGAGATAAAGGTAACTTTTCATTATAGTGGTCCATTGCTGGACTGGTTAATTGAACATAAACCCGAGCATATTGATCTGTTAAAAGAACTTGCGGCTAAAAAACAGATATCTATTCTTCAAGGCGCATATTATGAGCCCATAATAAGTAATATCCCCATAAATGATGCTTTAGATCAAATTTCTCTTTATCGTAATAAATTAAATTCGTTATTTGATAATGTTTCTTCCGGTATGTGGCTTGCAGAAAGGGTTTGGGAACCTCATTTCCCGGCTATTTTATCCAAAGCTGATATAGAATTTGTACCATTGGATGAATCACATTTTCAATTTGCGGGAATAAAAAAGGAAAATGTATTCGGATATTATACAACTGAAAATGTAATGAATTCAGTATATACCCTGCCCATTAGCAAAAAATTAAGATATTTAATGCCATTTGATAGTATAGAAAATACAATAAATTTTATCAAGGAGAATAAAGGGCAGCTTATTACCATGGCAGATGACGGGGAAAAGTTCGGTCTGTGGCCAGGGACATTCAATAGGGTATATGAAGAGAAATGGCTTTATAAATTTTTTGAGAACATATCAAATAGTGATGAGATCAAAACCCTTTTCTTTGATGATGCTATTCAGTCGAGAACTGATTATAAGGGAAGGATATTTATACCATCGTGTTCATATCCTGAAATGATGGAATGGTCAATGTCCCCGAATGATATAAAATTTATGCATAATTTAAAAGATAAATTGAATAGCGAGGAACAATTATATGTGCAATCCGGTTTCTGGTCCAATTTTTCTGTAAAGTATTATGAGATAAACATTATTTTGAAAAGAATGTTCGAAGTGAGCTCCAATTTTAACTCATTTCCACCGGAAGAAAAGGTTGACCTATATAAGGGACAATGTAATTGTCCTTATTGGCACGGCGTTTTTGGTGGCGTTTACATTCCTCATTTAAGACATGCCCTCTTTGAACACCTTATTAAACAAGAAAAAAAACACATTATTGAAGGAACTATGTTGAAAAAGCATCTTGATGATATTAACCTTGATGTAATTCATAAAAATAAAAAATATACGGTATATCTTCAATCTACCGGTGGTGCCATCTTTGAACTTGATCTATATGAAATTGCGAGAAATATTCAATCTATTATGGCGAGACATTATGAATATTATCATGATCTTATTAATATGCATGACAACTCTGGGGTAAAAACAATACATGACGGGTTCTATTTAAAAGGAGATAGCGTAGATTTGATCTATGATAATTATTTTAGAAATTCCCTAAATGATTTTATAATAAAACAAGATCCACTTCCCCGTGATCTTTATAACAATAGTGCTATTATAGAGGATTTGACAAAAGATGAATACAAGATAGATATTGATAATAATAAAATTTGCATGACAAGTAAACATATGAAAAAAGAGGTGTTATTTAAGGAAAATTATTTGGAGATTAACAATATTTCCCTGCCTCTTAATTTGATGCAGCAGTGGAATGTTGCAATTTCTTCGGCAAAACAAAAAATTATTTCCAATGGTGTAAATCATACAATGAATGAAATATTTTCTCTTGAAACAAGGGAATTTTCCATAGAGGATGATGTATTCAATCTATCTATCACATTTCAATTTGATAAAAATATTATAGTTTTTTTCTACCCAATAAATTCGGTTTCAAATTCCGAATTAGGTGTTGAATCGGTATTTCAAGGGTTATCTATTAATATTTTGCCTTATTTGGGTAGCTATAGGGTAATACTATGATAATATTTTTATTGATATTACTTATTTTAGGAGGATTACTATCTATAGAAGGGCTCTTGTGGGGTAAAATGATGCTGGCTCGGCCTATAATATTTGTTCCTTTTATTATTGTAATTTTATCATGGATACATTATATCCCAAATAATATGCAAATTATTTTATTGTTTTTTTCCCTAAGTATTTTAATAGAGCTGAGATTCCTTTTTACCATTCCGGTGGGAAGTTCTTTTGTCCCGGATATGACACTTGGAACACTCAGTTCATTTTTTCTCATACCTATAATACAGAATTTTTTGAAAGCAAGTAATTTTTATTCCATTTTACTCTTTATGTATATTATGATTTTTTCTCTTTCTTATGTTAGCGGTTATTTCGATGTTCTTGTTAGAAGGTTCAATACCGTATTAGTTGAATATGGCAAAAAATTATTATCTGACGGGGACTTTCGCGGATTTGAAAAATTATCTAAATATGGATATATTTTGTTTTTCTTAAAGGGTTTTTTCTTAACTCTCTTTAATGGTATATTGATATATGTTCTATTTAAGATACTGATCCCTATCTTAGATTATCCCGCAATAAATAAATTTTCACTTATATTCCTAATCACCGTGTTAAGTCGTTTTGTTGTAAGTCTTTTTAACCATTGGCGAATATTCAAGAACGGATTACTCAATTTTTTTATTTTTATTGTCATTATAATAACTATTGTACAGTTCAAAAGACTGGGTATTGGTATGATGCTTTTGATTTTCATTGCATATCTTTTTATTGAGGTCAAAAAGTTTAAAAATGGCTAAATTAGAATTATTTAAGGTATTAAAAAAAGTAATATTCAGATCGCTTGGGATTCAGAACCTTTGGAACTATAGGTATATGCAACTTTATGGATATATTTATTCAATTTTGCCGGTATATAGATATATTTACACAAAAGAAGAAATAATAAAAAGATTAAATATACAATGGGAATATTTTAATACACATCCCTATATGGCATCTTATATATTAGCAATGCATTCAAAGATGCTTATTCTCAATGAAGATGAAAAAGAAATAAAAAGAGTGCGTAACAATCTCATGTCTCCATTGGCATCTATAGGAGATTCGTTTTTCTGGGGTACATTAAGGAGCTTTCTGATATCAATTAGTATATTTTTTATGCTTATATTTTTTGCACACCCTTCAATTCTTTTACTCTCTCTTGGCGTCGGCTTATTATTTTTTAATTTTATACATTTTTACCATATTTTCAAGGGATTTCAACGAACATTCAGGTATGGTCGTCTTAATATTAAATTTACCAAGAAATTCTTTTTCTTTGAAAAATTAATAAATTTTACATCCAGTCTATTTTTTACGTTTTCCACAGCTTTATTATTAAGGATATTTGACCTGCAATATCATATGGGGCACTATAAATATTTATTACTCTTTATTCTTTTTATTTTGATAAACATTCTTTTCATAAAATATATACACGAGAAGAATTTTATTATATTTTTTAATATAATCTTGGCAATTATCTTTACGCTATGGGGGATAATATGATAAGTAAAAAAATTCAGGTAAAAAGCAAGCATGGTCTTCATCTTAGACCAGCTACCGAATTAATTAAACTTTCCAGTCAATACGAAGGTGAAATAGTAATTATTAAAAATGGAATTGAGGTGAACGGGAAGTCTATTTTAGGTATTTTATCATTGGGAATTGAAAAAAAAGATTGGATAATTGTAAAAGTAGAAGGGGATAATGAGGAAAATTTTCTAAAGCTATTAGATGACTTTTTCAGTAAGGAGGAATAAAGTGGATATAGAACGCCTATTAAAGAATCAACAATATGAAAAAGGGATTACTATTTCAAGCGGTATCAGTATTGGAAAGGCATTCCTTCTATTTAAAAATGATCAAATAAAATATGCAAAAAAAATTTCCGCAAACGAAATAGAAGGTGAGATCGAACGATTCTATTCTGCACTTGAAAATGCAAAAAAAAGAGTTGAAATCATGAAGAATAATTTAAATGAAAAGGTTTCATCTAATATTCTTACTATCTTTGATGCCCAATATGCGATTTTAAATGATCCACTATTTATCGGAGAGATCGTGGACAATATAAAAGCGAAATATGTTAATGCAGAGTATTCAGCAAAATTTGTTGCAAATAATTGGAAGGTTAAACTTCAAAAATTAAATGATCCTTATTTTAAAGAGAGAACCAACGATATAGATGAATTGGCTATTATATTAATAGAGGAATTATCTCAATTGGGTATGAAAAAAATATGCCTTGTGCAGCCGGCGATCATCGTCTCGGAATTTATTACATTATCAGAGCTAATATCATTAGAAAAAGAAAAAATATTGGGATTTGTTACCTCACATGGCGGTTATACCTCACATCTTGCCATTGTTGCAAGGGCATTGAATATTCCTGCTATTAGTATGATCAAAAATATACATAACACTATAAATAACTCAGACGAGATTGTTATAGACGGATTAAGAAATATCTTAATAATTAGTCCAAATGAAAAAATTAAAAAATACTATATAATAGAAAAAGAAAATCATGATGAAAAGCGTAATGCCATAAATGAATACAATAAACTAAGTCCCTTATCAAGAGATGGTGTACCAGTTATATTTGAAGGCAATCTTGAAATAATAGAGGAACTTCCGTTATTGAAAAAATTTGATGCAAGAGGGATCGGCCTGTTCAGAACAGAATTCTTAATTGATTATTCTTCTCAATTACCTGGCGAAAAAAAACAAATAGAATATTACTCACAAATTTTAAATTACAATGAGGAGCTCCCTGTTACTATGCGTACATTTGATATTGGCGGGGATAAAATGATCCAGCAAATAGATGAATATAAAGAGGAGAATCCTTTCTTAGGCTGGCGTGCCATAAGGTTCCAATTGGATAATACCAATGTATTGAAGAGTCAACTAAGGGCTTTTTTAATAGCAAATAAATTTGGAAATTTGAAAATTCTTTTTCCAATGATATCCCAAATAGAAGAAATTAGAAAGGCAAAGACGATCATAGAAGAAGTTAAAAATGAATTAATTAAAAAAGGTTTCAAGATAATGGAGTATAAAATAGGAATTATGATAGAAATTCCATCGGCAGCCCTTATTTCAGATCTACTTGCTCGTGAGGTTGATTTTTTCTCAATTGGGACAAACGATTTAACACAATATACCCTTGCTGTTGATAGGGGCAATGAGAAGGTACAGAGATTATTTAATTCTCTCTCGCCAGCCGTTCTTCGGCTCATAAAAATGGTTGAAGAAAGCGCAAAACAACAGAATATCCCAGTCGCGGTTTGCGGAGAAATGGCAGGTAAACCATTAGAACTTATTGCCCTATTAATAATTGGGATTAGAGAATTTTCAATGGTCCCGTGGAAGATCCCTATAATGAAAAAGATAGTTTCCGGGCTTGAACTAAACAAAATTGGAGATCATTGGGAAGCAATTAAAAACCTAACTTCACATAAGGCGGTAAGGAAATATTTAATAGAACATTTTAAGAGAACTTTTGAGTTTATAAAAACTTTTACTGATAATAATATATTGTAAAAAATAATAATTTTTGATATAATTTAAAATGATAAAAATAACATCAATAAATGTACTTTATTCTAAGTTGAAAAAACTGATTTGCTTTTTTATTCAGTGTGTAGGTCAGTCTGAATTGCTCACCGGCGGAAACGACTTTTGGAGCAGTTCCTGAAAAAGTTACTTCCTTAGACCACCCCGGAAAGAGAGTGCTGATAAGAAT
>CAYVPX010000009.1:0-15282 GCA_964453935.1 uncultured bacterium
AGATCTTCCATATTTTATAAAATCATTTGCAGCAAGACTCCAATCAATTAATGAAATAAGTGGTTTTAGGTCATATACGGGATCAATTTTCTTTTCGTGATCACCGGCTTCATGAGCAGCATAAAAAATTGATTCAACTTCAGTATTATTAACTATTTTAGAGTAAATAAGATTTATTATTGAAAAGGCAGGTAAACTTCTAAAACTATGGGTTATGTCTAAAATATTTTTTTCTTTATTTGTTAAAAATTTGAAAAGCAAATCAAAAATATACCAAAGTTCGTCTTCATTACTACCAATGGGAATATCGACAGGAATTATATCGATGTTTTGTTTACTTTCCAGAATCAATTTTAAACCTGTTTTAAAATTAGCTTCTTTGCTTTCACTTTTACTAAACCAATTTCTTTGTTTTGCCTGTTTAGTCAGAAAAACAACTATCTCTAATTTATCATTCTTTTTAAGTAGATAGTCAATTAATCCTTCCTGAACAAAATTATATTCATTTGAGGAAATCCAATCATTAATTTTTAATTTTACCTTACTGTATTTACCTGTCCCTAAAAAAGAAAGCATCCTCATTGTATTACCTCATTTAAATCTTCAGTTTTTTTTATATATAATAGTTTTCTTATTTCCCAAAATAAGCAATCGTTGCCCTTAGACCTTTATCCATGTTGAATTGCGGGTCAAAATTCAGAAGTTTTTTCGCCTTGTCAATTGAGGCAAGCGAGTGTTTTATATCTCCCGGGCGTGGGTCAAGGTATTTTACTTCAACTTTTTTTCCCATTAAATCAAATAATTTCTTTACAAGGTCGTTCAATGAAATGCGTACACCGTTTGCAATATTGAAATAATCGCATTTTACATCGCTTTTCATTGATAGAATATTGGCATTTACAACATCTTGTACATAAGTGAAATCCCTTGTTTGTTCTCCGTCACCGTATATCTCAATTGGTTTGTTATTTGCGATATTTTCAATGAATTTTACAATTACTGCCGAGTAAGGGCTTTTTGCATCCTGCTTGGGACCAAATACATTAAAATATCTCAATGCAACAGCCGGAATATTGTAGAACATTCCATAGTGAAGTGTTAATTTTTCCGTAAAATATTTGGATAGAGCATAAGGTGAGATGGGATTGATAGGATCTGTTTCGATCTTTGGAAGTGAGACCGCATCTCCGTAAACAGAAGATGATGATGCCACGGTGATCTTTTTTATCTTTCCATACAACCGCACCGCCTCCAATATATTCAATGTTGAATTCACATTATTACCAACATTCTTATGGGGATTATCAACGGATTTTTTCACTGAGGGAATTGCCGCTTCATGGAAAACATAATCAATTTTATATTCTGTTAAGTAATTTTCCAATATACCGAATGAATCCATATTATCTTCAATGATCTCACCTTTGAAACCTTCCAGATTCTCAAGTTTCCCCGTTGAAAAATTGTCCAGAACATAGACATTGTAACCCTGATCAATTAAATAAAATGCAAGATTGGAACCAATAAATCCTGCACCGCCTGTTATTAAAACATTTTCTTTCATTTCTTAAACTCCATATATACATTTCCATCCAAAAATTTTCCACCAATCCTTTTAAATTTTATTACATTTCTCATGGAATTGGGGGAATTAGCACTAAATAAAGGTACACCGTTATTCCCAATGATAATGGGCGCAATAAAAAACATATATTCATCAACGACATTCTCAGAAATAAACTGCGTAAAAATATTGCTGCCACCTTCAACTAAAAGAGAGGTAATTTCCAACTTCCCTAATTGTTTTAATAGGGTGTTCAATGAAAAATTTTCCCTTAATGAAATAACCTTATGAACAATATCTGAATAGAGCTCATTGCCTGCAATATGATTCTGAACGATTATGATCTTTTCAGGATGTTCTTTAAAGAGGTTCATTTTTTTTACATTTCTTAACTTTTTTTTACCGGCTATGATTATTTTATAAGGTTCGCTTTTAGCTTTAACCATACGAATATTTAGGTGAGGATTGTCTTTAACAAAAGTATTATGTCCTATTAAGATAGCATCCACCTCATTTCTTATCATATGCACCTTCTTTCGCGCCATATCATTAGAGATCCATTTTGATTCACCGTTATTTAATGCAATCTTACCGTCAAGGGAAATTGCCGCTTTCATTATGACATAAGGCATTTCCGTTGTAATATATTTTATAAAATACTTGTTCAATTCTTTTGATTTATCTTCCAATATACCTGTTTTCACCTCAATGCCCGCTTCACGTAATATTTTAATTCCGTTACCGGCAACTAGGGGATTTGGATCGGTCATTGCTATAACAACCTTTTTTATTTTTGCCTTGATTATTGCCTCGGTGCAAGGCGGTGTTTTACCGTAATGGCAGCAGGGTTCCAATGTAACATACATTGTGCTTCCCTTGGCATCATTGCCTGCTTCTTTCAATGCATAAATTTCAGCATGAGGTTTACCTGCAATCTTGTGATAACCTCTTCCGATTATGCGATTATTTTTTACGATTATTGCACCTACATGAGGATTGGGACTTGTGGTATATTTACCTTTTTTAGCAAGATTCAATGCAATTGCCATATAATCTTCATCAACTTTGCTCATTTTATATCCTTTATTGTATATGTTATATTATCCTGAACGATCTGAACAGGACCTATACCATCCTTAAAGTAATAATAACAGGTTTTAACATATTTTTTATTTAACGTGTTATTATAAAAATCCCATTGTATCTCAGCCACATTATTATATTGTCCTATGGTTTCATTAAGTGATAGTACAGAAAAAATATAGTAATAAAAGGAAAAAGCATATTCCCATGTAAAATCGGTAATGAGCGGATATTTCAGAAATGGGTTATTTGTATCAAGAAAATAAAAGAAAACACCCTTCTTATCGCTTATCAAATAATACGAAGTTGTATTTGCTTTGGTCATTTCTTTTACCTTATAAACCTTGGAATTATTATAATTAGAAGAATAATTAACCGTTAGGACCATAGTGTCGTTTCCTGATGACTCATAATCATATTCGGAGTACTTTCCCAATGGAAAATAGTTTTGTTCACTACTTAAATTTTTCAAACTAGGACCAATGGGATTAATATTACACCCCAGAAAAATAGAAATAATAATTATGGGTAAAGCATAATAAAATTTTTTCATAATTTCACCAAAAACCCCGCTTTAAAATAGAGGTAATATAATTGATCAGTACATGAAAAACCTAATTTGGAAATAAAATGCAATCGTTCAGTATAAAAATATTCAAAATTTATATCACTTGAAAGAGAAACGAAAAATTTACCAAAATTATTCTCACTGTCCTTTATGTTCTCGGATAATAGGTCAAGGATCATATCCCAAGATAAATTAAATGTAAATGTTTTTGCTAAAAAATATTGAAATGTCGGTGAAAATTTAATGAGTTCAAGCTTTGTTTCATCAAAATATTTAGATTTAAAAATCTCATTGGAAATAGCAAGATCAACCTTATAATTGTCCTTTATAAGGAATGGTACTTGAAAAGTGAATCCATATCCCGATTGAACATATTTTGATAGTGAGAATAACGGTTGAGCATAATTCCCTGTAAATTCAAGGTCAAAAGAGAAAAGATAAATAGGAAAAATTAAGAAAAACAATAAACTAAATTTTTTCAATTTTTTTAATTCTCCTCAAATGCCTGCCTCCGTCAAAAGGGGTAGTATAAAAAATCTTTAACAGGGTCTTTGCTTTTTTGAAAGGTAAGAACCTTCCGCCTAAAGCTATTATATTTGCATTATTATGCTGTCTTGCAAGTCGGGCATATTCCTCGCTATGGCAAAGTGCTGCTCTTACATTTTTGAATCTATTAGCCGCTATCGACATCCCAATCCCCGTTCCGCAAATCAATATACCTCGCCTTACTTCTTTTCTTTGCACACTACCGCCAACCATTTGTGCATAATCAGGATAGTCAACCGATGCTTCCGAAAAGGTTCCCATATCTATGGAGCTAATTCCCATTTCCATTAGGGTATCTTTTAAATATTCTTTCATTTTATAGCCGCCATGATCCGACCCGATAGCCGTGTCAAGCTGTAATTTCTTTATGTTTCCGGCACCTTTTCGCAACAATTGATAATTTCCATTTCCTAAATATTTCAACACCGTTGAAGGAAATCCGCTTTTAATGTTTTTCATATTTCCTAAAGCCACATTGGTATATTTTTTTTTATAATAATCCAGTTTTTCTACTTTTTTGCCGCTGATATTAATACTTGTTGCAGCAAGCGGTCCTGTTGTATCTATGAGCTTATTGATCCTCTTGTTCTCAGTAAAACGTATACCTATATAACCGTCTTTTGTAATAAATGGTAATTGAACCTGACTTTTTACAATTAATGTGAATGGTCCCGGTAATAGTTCTTTTATTACTCTTCTTTCCTCACCTGAAACACCCAATTTCCTCAACATTTTAAGATCGGAAATATAAACCTGCAATACCTTATCTAAAGCTCTTTTTTTTATATTAAATAGTTCTTTTAAGCCTTCGATATCATTATATTTAACGAACAATCCGCCGATGGTATCACTATTCATTGCAATAATATGGCTTTTTTCAAAAGGGTTGCTTGGTTTCATAAAGATACTTCCTTACTGTTCTTTTCCGGGAATGTTTCAATAAATTCTATTTTGTTTTCCTTAAGTAATTTTTGATCGATCGTCTCTTTGACGATATCCATGTGGTTATTTTCCTCGCTTATATGCATAGGAAAAATATATTTTATACCTGTTTTTCGCTCAATAAGATCCTTTAAAATATCAAATGCCTGATCATTGGAAAGATGTCCTTTTGAGCTCATGATCCTTTGTTTCAAATACCATGGATATTTTGATCCCATAAGCATTTCAATATCATGATTCGTTTCAATAGCCAATATATCCAATCTGGAAATTTGTTTAAGAAGTTTATCAGGAATATCGCCTGTATCATAAATAATCAACACGCTTCCATTGTCGTCTCTCATAAAAAAACCGAAATTTGCGGCGCTATCATGGTTTAAATAAAATGGTGTAATTTTAAAATCATCACCCTTTACTAACTCCATATCATTAATAAAATTTATTTGTAAGTTACCGGGAAGTTTATCCTTTATCTTATAATACGATCTTCTTGAAATATAAAGTGGTATATTATGGTGTTTTAGGAAAACATTCAATCCTTTGATATGGTCCTGATGTTCATGTGTAATAAAAATACCGTCAATGGAATTAATATCAATATTTTTTTCATTAAGGTGTTCTTTAATTTTAGCATAAGAGAAACCAATATCTACCAAAAATCTCTTTGAACCTAATTGGCAAAATGTTGAATTACCCTTACTGCTACTACCAAGAACAAAGATCTTCATTGGGATTCTCTACTCTCAATTTCTTCTTTTAATACTTCTATAACATTTATGATATTCTTATCTGTACTGGATTTGAATTTTAAGATCTTTTCATAGATTGCTAATGCATCTTGGAGTAAACCGTTTTGAATATAGATATAACCCATTAATTCATATCCGCTTTCATCATTTTCATGCTCATCGAGATGTTTTTTTACCTCCTCGAATGCCTTTTCAAGTTCGCCAATGGAAATATAATCTTTTGCCAATTTAAGGTGGGTAAAGGCAAGTGAAGGATTTAAACTTTTTGCTTTATTATAATATTCAATTGCCTCTTCAAAACGTTCCGGAAATCTTCCAACGGTATCGCCTAATAAAAAATAAATATTGGCATTATCACCAATGAATTTTAACCCTTGCCTAAGCATGAATTCGGCACTTTTCGGTTGATTGATCTTTAAAAAGAGATTGGCAATATTTGTATATCCGTTTACATTCTTTGGATTTTTACCAATTGCTTTTTTAAAAAAAGCAAGCGCTTCTTTATACTTGTTGTTCTCCAATTCGATCTTGCCTTGAAGCATCAATAATTCTGTATTATCTCTGTCAATCTTTTGTCCCATCTCAATAACGGCATTTGCATATTCATACTCTTTTTTTTGAACCAATATCTTTGCCAAAAAGATATAATATTCAATATTATTAGGGTTTTCTTTCATTACATTTTTCATACAGGAAATGGAATCGGTAAATTTATTTATTTTATGATAAAGTAGAGCAAGGTTATACAGATCCTTTATATTATTATTTTTTTCCATTGCTTTTTTATAAGCCCAGATGGCAAAATTTATAAAACCTAATTTCTCATAAATAAAGGCTAAATTAGAAAGAATTTCAGAATCATATCCGGAATTTGAAAGATAATTTTTATAATACTTTATGGACTCATAATAATTACCATTTTCAAAAGCCACGGTTGCAGCAAATTTAACAAGATCTTTGTTACTCTGTGAAATATTTACTCCCGTTTTCAGGAACCTTGAAGCATTTTCAATATCTCCCTTTTCATAATAAATTTGAGCGATCCTATAATAGGCTTGAGAATTTTTAGGATCCATTGATAAAGCTTTTTGGAAGGTTTCCAATGCCTTATCCTTCTGTCCGCTCAAGAAATAGAATTCCCCGTAATTTGACTGTAAATATGCATCATTTTTATTTATTTCAATTTGTTTTTTTAATATTTGTTCTGCCTTATCCAAATCATTTTTATACATATAAAGCCGTGATAATTCATCTAAAATGGAAATATTTTCAGGATCTTTTTCCTGCATTTCCAAAAGTAGTTTTTCTGCTTCATCGTATTTTTTTAGTTTTACAAGGCATTGTGCTTTATTTAAAAGAAAAACAGGATTTGCTCCATCTTTTTCCAGTGCCATATCAAAATATTTAGCTGCTTCTTCATAATGTCCCATATTTTTCAAAATAAATCCGTGGTTATTAAATATGAAAGTATCATCATTCTCTTTCTTGACAATTTCCTCGGACAAAGCCAGCGCTTCCTTATATTTTCCGGTATCTTCATAAAGATACATCAATTCTTTTTTTAATTCATAATTTTCGGGGTATTTCTCATTAAAGTTTTCCAGTAAATCCTTGGCATCATTATATGATTCTGTTTCAAAGTATAAGCGTACCAGGGTTCTAAGTGCATCCAGATGATCTTCTTTCATTAATAGAACTTTTTTTAATTCTAAAATAGCTCTTTGATAAAGTTTTTTCTCATAGAATAATTTACCCGAATTATAAATATCTTCCAATAGGGACTTATTAATTTCTAATGCATTATGATAATTTTCTTTTGCTTTTTCAATATCCTTCTGCTGAAAATATGTGTTGCCCATGTAAAGATAGGGTTCATATCTTTCACTATCATTATTCAATGCTTTCTTGAATAGTTTAATAGCTTTTGAAAAATTTCCTTGATCAAATTCTAAAATGCCATCATTTAAAAACTTATCAAAATTTTTCTGATTTTTTTTTGCACACATTATATAAACCTATTGTATATATTTTCAATGTCGGAAACCATTTTTTTTATCGTAAATTCCTTTAAGATCAATTTTTTCCCATTTATTGCCATTCTTTTTGCATCACTATAATTATTTATAACATAATTTATATTTTTTTTCAAATTTACGAGGTCTTTCGGAGGATTTAAAAAACCCGTTTTTCCTTTGATAACAACCTCGGAAGTTCCATCCACATCAAAAGCAATCACCGGTTTCTCCAATAAAAATGCTTGTGGTACCACTCGGGGTAACCCTTCACGGAGGGATGGGTGTATAATCGCATCACAGGAATCCAGATAAGCAGGTACTTTTTCAGGTTGAATGAGTCCGGCAAAGACAAAATGTTCTGTTAAATCGAGACGGGCTATATGCTCTTCGAACTCTTTTCTTAATAATCCATCGCCAATAAAAAGAAATATTACATTGGGATGTTTCCTAACAATAGATCTCGCAGCGGCAATAATATATTTATGTCCTTTAAGATAAAATAATCGTGCCAATGTTCCGAAAACAAAGCTGTTTTTTGAAATTCCCAATTTTTTTCTGATCTCTTTACCTTTTCCCATTTGTAGTAAAAAATCATTGATATTCAGACCGGATCTTACAACTGTAAATTGAGAATTATTTCCAATGCCATATGCCCTTGTTTGTTCAATGATCTTAGAAGAAACGGATAGTATTTTTGTAGTGATGAATGCTGTGAGCCATTCCGATAAAACATAAAAATATGTTGCAACGGGGTTTTGATATTTGTGGAAGGGTAATCCATGAATAGTATGAATAATGACGGGAACCCCTGCAAAATATGCAGCCCACCTCCCAATTATACCTGCTTTTGATGAATGGGTATGTACGATCTTATATTTTCCTCTTTTAATAAATTTAAAAAGATGGAAGAAAGCCCGAATATCTTCTATAATATTCAAATTACGAATAAGCGAATTTTCAATAAAAAGGGGAATCTGTTTTTTCTTGATTTTTCTTACGATCTCACCTTCAGGCCCATATGTAGGTCCGGATAAAAGTTCTGCCTGCCATCCGTCTTTTATTAAACCCTCAACGGTGTACATAGTATTTTCCTGAGCCCCGCCAATGATCAATCGCGTTATGATATGAAGTACTTTTATCTTGTCTCCCATTACTTTTTTTGTTTTAGGGGGTCAATATATTTTCTTCCACCATCAAAATTTTCAATCTCATTTAATATAATATCGAGATGTTGCGGGTGTTCTACAAAATCAATTTCATCTGTTTTAACAACCATAAGGTTCGTATCGTTATAATGAAAAAAGAAATAATTATATGCCTGATTCAGTTTTTCAATATAATCAATATCCATACCGGCTTCAAATGCTCTACCCCTCTTTTCAATGCGTTCCATAAGAATATCTGTTCTTGCCTGCAAGTAAACAATAAGATCCGGTTTAGATACCTCTCTTGATAGAGAGTTCCACAATATTTCATATAAAGAAAGCTCTTTTTCGTCTAAATTAATATATGCAAAGATCCTATCCTTTTCCATAAAATAATCGGAAACAATAAATTTTGAAAATAGATCCCTCTGTAAGAGTTCTTTTTGCTGTTTAAATCGTGATAATAAAAAAAATACCTGTGCTTGGAATGCATATTTTTCTCTATCTGAATAAAAATTTGCTAAAAAGGGATTTTCCTCAACGATCTCTTTGAATAGTCTCCCATTATATCTCTCCGAGATTATTGATGCTAATGACGTTTTACCGACACCGATAACACCTTCTATTGCAATATATTTTCCTTGTTTAAAAAATCCCACTATTAAAACCTCTTAATAAATTTTCCTGCTTTTTCTATAAGTTTACCATTATTATATGCAATTTTCCCGTTCACTAATGTCATTAAGATCTCCCATTTACTTTTCATATGCCCATAAGGATTATATCCGCTGGTATCGAAGATATTTTTTTTCATTTTTGTCAATTCTTTTTCTTTTACAATAACAATATCACCAAAATATCCCTTTTTAATCCTGCCTCGTTTTAAAACTTTAAAAATCTCCGCCGGTTTTTTGCCCATAAAATCAACTATTTTATGAAAATGTTTCTTATCAAAAAGATTTAACATAAGCAGGAACGAATATCCTAAGGAAGGAATACCAAATGGCAAATTAAAAATATTTTCCGCTCTCATTTTTTCATCTTTTGTAAAGGAGCAATGATCAGTTGTCAATATATCTATCTTTCTTTTTAGAAATGCCTTAAATAACTTTTTTCCATTTTTTATATTTCTAAGCGGGGGATTACATGTGTAAAGCGGTGCTTGGTTTCCTTTCAAAAAAGTATCATCTAAAAAAAGGTACTGGGGGCAGGTCTCAAAGGTGATATCCTGCTTTTTTTTAAGGGAATTAATTAATAAAACACTGTCATATAAAGTGGTATGAACAATGTGGAGATGTACACCTGTGCTTTTTGCAAAAAATGCAAGTCGATTAATGGCTTCCAACTCGGTTATGGGCTCGTGGATCAAAGGAAGATTAGGAATTTTCGGTTCAAATTTTTTCTCATTATTTATAATGATGCCGTCATTTTCACAATGAGCTTCCAAAATACCCTTATTCTTAGCAATTATTTTCATCAGATCGAGGATCTCGCCGTCATTTAACATCCAACCATTCTTTGAATATGTTGTAAATATCTTAAAAGAGGGGATACCTTGTTTCATGTAATTTTTAATAAAACTATCGTCAACTCCCTTCGTTACAACCTTATGAAAAGAGTAATTCACCCATTGCTCATTGTCCGGAATATCATTTACCGAAAAGGGGAGATAGTCAATAACAGTTGTGATCCCTGCCGATGCTGCTATTTTTGTGCCATTCTCAAAATCATCGGATGTATGAAATTTGCCTTGTTGTAATTCCAAATGAACATGTGCGTCGATGAGTCCGGGGAATACATAACAATTAGTAGCGTCGATCTTTTTATCAAATTGGATCTCTCTATTTGTTATTGCCCATATTTTATCATCCTTTATGTAAATATTGGAATGCTTTATCCCAGATGATGTTACAACCTTTCCATTAACGATCTTAGTTATCATCACTTTTCCCTTCTAAATAAATGATTTTCTCATTTGATTTTTTCATGTGCAGTTCTTCTCTTGAAATCTTTTCCACTACGTAATTAGGATCTTTCTTGATCTTGATGATCTCTTTTTCCAATTCAGCGTTTTCTTGTTTCAATTGGGTTAATTCTAATTGCAATTTTCCTATCTGGGACTTTAAAGTAATGTTTTCTTTAAACCCTCCGTCGCTGTAAAAATAAAAGTAAAATAACACAAAAAGAATTACAATAAGGGCAATAATCTGCCATAATTTAACCTGTAATTTCCTCTTGTATTTTTTGATCATTTTTTAAAGGGATCGATAAATTCACATCCTGTGAGTTCTTCTTCAATTCTTAGGAATTGATTGTATTTGGAAATTCTCTCTCCTCTTGAAAGTGACCCCGTTTTGATCTGACCAAGGTTCAATGCCACGGTAAAATCAGCTATAAAGGTATCCTCGGTTTCACCTGAACGATGTGAAACAAGTGTTTTATATCCGCTTGTTCTTGCCAATTCAATTGTCTCAATAGTTTCAGTAATTGTCCCGATCTGATTTAATTTGATTAAAACGGAATTAGCAACACCTTCTTTTATCCCTCTTGCAACCCTTTTTTTATTTGTAACGAATATATCATCACCCACAAGCTGCGTTTTTTTACCAAGTGCTTTTGTCATTTCTTTCCAGCCAGCCCAATCGTCCTCTGCCAAACCATCTTCAATAAGGACAATGGGAAAATTTTTAAGTATCACTTCATAATATTTTATCATATCTTTATATGATCCCGCTTTACCTTCAAAGATATATTTTTGTTTCTTATCATCATAAAATTCTGAAGCAGCACAATCGATGGCAATGGAGATCTCTTTACCCGGTTTATACCCGGCTTTTTCGATGGCACCTACAATTAGTTCAAGTGCTTCTTTATTACTTTCCAGATTGGGTGCAAATCCACCTTCATCACCTACGGATGTAGCTAATTTCTTTGCTTTTAGTATTGCCTTTAAGTTATGAAAGGTCTCAGATGCTGCCCTGTATGCTGCCTTAAATGTCTTGAAACCGTGGGGAACTATCATGAATTCCTGTATATCAACATTATTATCCGCATGCTTTCCGCCATTCAATATGTTCATCATCGGCACGGGTATTAATCTCGGTTGAACACCGCCTAAATACTTATATAACGGAAGTTCTAAAAATATCGCTGCTGCACGGGCACAGGCGAGTGAAACACCGAGTATTGCATTTGCACCCAGTTTACTCTTATTCTCCGTACCATCTAATTCTATCATGGTCTTATCAATATTTAATTGATCTGTAACATCCATTCCAATAAGATTAGGAGCAATAATTTCATTTACATTTCTAACAGCTTTCAGAACACCTTTTCCCATGAATCTGCTTTTGTCTCCGTCTCGTAATTCCAATGCTTCGTGAACACCTGTGGAAGCTCCTGACGGAACCTCTGCACGCCCCATTATACCACATTCCAATGTTACATCTACTTCAATGGTGGGGTTCCCTCTTGAATCCAAAATTTCCCTAGCAAATATTTTTTCAATATCTTTCATTAGATCCTCCTTTTTCACCCGTAACTATTTTTATTCCGGATGAAGTACCTATTCTCGTAGCACCGTTCTCTATCATTTTCACTGCGGTCTCAAAATCCCTTATGCCACCGGCGGCTTTTACACCCATTTCCTTACCAACGGTCTGTCTCATGAGATAAATATCTTCTAATGTTGCTCCACCTGTAGAAAATCCTGTTGATGTCTTAACAAAATGTGCTTTTGCATTTTTTGAGAGCAAACAGGCTTTCACCTTTTCTTCGTCAGTCAATAAACATGTCTCAATAATGACCTTAACGGTTTTGCCGTTAGCAGCTGCTACAACCGCTTCAATATCCTTTTGTACCGCATCATAATTGCCGGCTTTTAACTCGCCAATATTGATTACCATATCAATTTCATCAGATCCGTTTTGCACAGCGTCTCTTGTTTCAAATGCTTTTGAACTTGTGGTCATTGCCCCAAGGGGGAAACCAATAACAGTTGCAACCAGTACCCCGCTGCCGCTAAGATCTTCCTTTGATCTCTTTGTCCAATACGAATTAACGCAAACCGCTTTAAATTTATAGGTTTTTGCCTCATCACATAGTTTATCAATATCTTTATAGGTTGATTGCGGCTTTAAAAGTGTATGATCAATGTATTTTGCAACATTAAGATTGTTCAGGTCCATAGTGTATCCTCCTTTTACATTATCCAAAGTGATATTTTCATATCCTCTAATATTCAAAACCTGTGCTAATTGTGAGGGCGAACTCACAATTACAGAGAGCTTTTTAAGCTCATTTTTTACCTCAATTGTTTTCTGGATCAGTGTACTATTTTCAATAGTTCCATCGCTGAAACTAATGTAAATAGGGATCTTTTGATTGATCCCTTCAATGATCATCTTAATAAATTTTTTGTTGGTATCAAAGTTCACAATTGAAGTGGCAAGTGAGAGAGTGATCTCAGGTAACACAATCATTTTTACATTACTTAAAAATTGTTTTTCCGGAATAAAATTATCACCGCAAATAAGTTCATGAGCCCAATTTTTTATATCTTCACAAGATTTAGTCTCATAAGTGTAAATTACCTTAACTTCCTCATTATTGTTATAAAGTGACAATAGCATTTTTTTAAAAAGGGTATCTGAAAATTCTTCATTTTTTATAAGGATAATGGATTCCTTAAGTTTTTCGACATTATCCCTGTTAAAAACAGAATCCTTTAACTTATTCCATTTATCATCCATTGTTACACCTCATTTATTTCGCTTCCGCTTCAACACGGGTTTCCCTTATGAGCATAATATTGATCGTTCCCGGGAATTTCACTTCATCGGAAACTTTTTTAGCAATATTTCTTACCAGCATTCTTGCTTCATCATCATTTATTTCTTTATAATTGGCTATTATTCTTAATTCCCGTCCGGCTTGAATTGCAAAGGCTTTTTCAATACCAAAGAACGAAGAGGCAATGGCTTCGAGCATCTTAACCCTTTTTATAAAGAAGTGATAACTTTCTCGTCTTGCGCCAGGTCGTGAAGCGGAAACTGCATCACCTATCTTTACGGTAGCAGCTTCAAGGCAGGTATATGGAACATCACCATGATGTGCTCTAATGGCATTTACCACACGGGGGTCTTCACCATATTTTTTAGCTATCTCGGCACCCAATTCCTGGTGATTGCCTTCTACCTCTCTATCAATGGCTTTGCCTATATCATGAAGCAGTCCGCCGCGTTTTGCGATCTCAACATCAAGACCAAGATCTCTTGCAAGGTATTCTGCAATATATGCAACCTCTTTGGAATGCTGTAAGGCATTTTGTCCATAAGAAGTTCTGAATTTTAATTTACCTAAAAGCAATATAATGTTCGGATTAAGGTCAGTGAATCCGAATTCATAAGCAACCTCTTCTCCTGTCTTTTTGATATCTACATCTACCTCTCTATCGATTTTTTTATAGAGGTCCTCAATTCTTTTAGGGTGTATTCTGCCATCGGATATTAATTTTGCCAAAAGCCTGCTGCCTTTTTCCCTGCGTATGGGATTAAACGATGAAACGGTTATAACATCAGGCGTGTCATCAATAATAAGGTCAACGCCTGAGACACTTTCAAATGTTCTGATATTTCTCCCTTCTCGTCCAATAAGCCTGCCCTTCATCTCATCATTAGGAAGGGCAATGGTGCTTATCGTGGATTCATTTACAAAATCTACAGAAATTTTTTCAATGGCACTTACAAGAATATCCCTTGCTTTAAGATCTTTTTTTGTTTCAAAATCTTCTTCAAACTTTTTTAATTTAAAGGAAAACTCATATTGTGCTTCCTTTTCCATGATCTCGATCAACTGATTTTTTGCATCCTCAGCAGAATACTGGGATATTTTTTCAAGATTTTCTATCTCTGACTGTTCAGCTTCCTGTAATTCTTTTTCTTTAACTTTCAGATTTTCTTCAATGATTTTGATCTTTCGCTCTTTATCAAGTAAGTCACGTTTTTTATATTCAAAAAGATCCTCTTTTTTGCTGATCTTGTCCTCTTTTCTACCAAGATTCTCTTCCATTTGAATAAGGCGCTTTTCCTTATTGTCCATTTCTTTTCTCTTAATATTCAATTCCTTCTCAAATTCTTCCCTTTTTGCAATGATTATTTCTTTGGCTTTAAGATTAGCGTTTTGAAGGATCGCTCTTTCTCTATTTTTAAGATTTTCCTCCAGGTTCTTTGATTTGTTTAAAATATGTTCTTCTTTCTGTTTTGCTTCCTCTAAAATCTTTGTCCTACCGCTTTTTTCTCCTGATTTCTTCCCTATAATAAACGCGATTATTGCTAAAATCGTTAAAATTATTATAATTACAATGTATACTATATTCATACTTTCTCCTCCTATTAAGTCGTATTGAATAAAAAAAATTTAAGAAACTATATGCAAACTCCATTTATTGCCTCGCTTAATATATATAATTGATCGGGGCAGGCAAAGATCCGAACCCTAATAGTTAGGGGGGTACAATTTAAAAAGGTACTGCCTTTTCAGAGGTCGTTCCCAAAATATAATGATTGGTTCGATTTCTTTTTTGGGTCTGCCCCAATCTATTGTATTATAATATCTTTTTAACTTTTTTTCAAGAACTTTTTTATATTTTTTAATATTTTTATTAATTTTA